>DAOTXG010000153.1:0-3703 GCA_034435515.1 Anaerolineales bacterium | reverse complement strand
AGGCCGGGCCAGCGTCTTTCTCCGCCGCCTGCTCGTGGACGATGGCGTCGAAGACCTTGATGATTTGCCCGCCGGCTTCGATGGCGTTAGGGATGTAGATGTCGTCGCCCATCAGGCGCGTGATGCGCTCGGCCACGCTGGTCTTGCCGTTGCCGGGGAAGCCAAAGAGAAACACCGACGCGCCGGAGTTAATCGCCGGACCGATCTCGTTCAGCACAGGCTCGCTGACGACGAGGTCGGAAAAAGCCTGGCGCACGGTGCGCCGCGTGACGACGACGTTTTTGATCGTCTGCGCCTTGACCGCCTCTACGTAGGTTTTGAACGCCACCGGGGCCGGGCCGCTGTATTCCGTCTTCCTGAGCGCGTCCTCGACGGCGCGCTGGCCGCGTGGGGGCTTGAGCACGTACTCATACCCCGCATCGCCGATGCCTTTCTGCCCGGCGACGTCCAGCAGCTCCTGCTGCCGCATGCTCATCAGCAGCGGGCCAACCAGCTCAAACGAGAGGCCGAGCAGCTGGGAGACATCGGCGCCAGTCGGGCGGCCCCGGCTGTAGATCACGCGCAGGATCATCTCCTGCAGCAGCGACCGGTTCAGGCCGGTTTCCTCGACCGTCTTCGGCGCGGGAGGGAAGAAAGTGTTTTTGAGCGGGGCGGTCCCGCCGTCCACGGGCGGGGGGTCGCCCAGCAGTTTGACGCCGGTCAGCCCGCCCTTTTGCTGCTGCTGCGCCGCGAGCAGGTCCAACTGGTCCTTGTGCAGTTTCAGGTGCTGCAGCGCCTCGACGTCGCCCTTCGCCTGGGCTTCCTTGAGGCCTTCCATGACGGCGCGGGCAATGTCGTATTTAACGCCCTCGACGTACATGTGATGCAGATACTCGCCGGGGCGGACGTAACAATCCGGCGTGTGGTCTTTGCGCTGGCGCATCGCGGTGTAAGATGGGTCGTCAAGCAGAAATCGCATATTTCGGTTCCTTCCTGAGGCAACTTTTCCTGGTCGACCGCCTCGCGGCTAATATACTCGTTTCTGCAGTTTTAGGAAACCCGGCTTTCGCCCAAGGCCTTCAGCAAATCGGTCAGACGGACTCCAAGCAGGTCGGGGAAAATGGCATCTGCCCCTGCCACCCGCTCGCGCGGGCCGAGGCCCACCGACCGAAAGCCCCCTGCCCGGGCAGCCTCGATTCCCGCCGCTGCGTCTTCGACGACGACGCACTCCGAGGGCGGGAGGCCGAGCTGCTTCGCCGCGTGTAAGAACAAATCAGGCGCAGGCTTCTGCCGCTCGACGCTGTAGCCATCGGAGACCGCGTCGAACAGCGAGCGGATGCCGAGGCGATCAAGCACCTCGCCGGCGTTCTTGCTTGCCGAGCCGAGCGCGTTCTTCAGCCCGGCGGCGCGAATCTCTTCCAGCAGTTCCCTCGCGCCCGGCAGCAGGTCATGCGGCGAGATCTCCTTGATGAATTCCAGGTAGTATCCGTTCTTGCGCTCCATCATCGCCTGAATCTTCCCTTCGGAATAAACGCGCCCCTTGAGGATGAGCATGAGCGACTCGCGCCGCGAGACGCCGCGCAGATGCTCGTTGTCTTCGCGGGTGAAGGGCAGGCCCTCTTCGTCGGCCAGGCGTTTCCACGCGCGATAATGATATTCGGCGGTGTCAGTAATCACGCCGTCAAGGTCAAAGATGAAGGCGCGAATGGGCATGGGAGAGAACTCCAACATGATGCAGTTATCCGGCCAGCGCGCTGGCCGTGGGTCAGGGACTTGATCAATCACCAGGCCGAGCGTAAGGCCCATACGTCAAGCGCGCCCAGGCGCATCTCCCCTTCATCGGCATAAAACTCAACGCCGAGGCTGCGGGGATCGGGAAAAATCAAGTCGCTGATCACGGCGCGCCCATCGTTGCCAAAAACTTCCACTGAACACGCATCTACAAAGACATGCAGGGTAATCTGGCCCTGCTCGGGCGGGAGCGGCCCGCGATGTATGCCGCCGAAGGCAGGTGAAAATGCGCTCTGGCCTGACCGGCGGCGATCTACAAACACCTCTGCGGCGAGGACATTGTACCCGATCACTGTCTCCTCCTCGCTCGTGCGGCGGACTTTGACCCCGAACTCGGTTGCCGCGCCTAACTCAAATTCCGCCTTGAATTCAAAGGCGAGGCCCAAATTCTGCGCAGCGAGTGCGGCGTTGACGGTGGCGAGGTCGGCTTCCGCATCGTGATAGAGCGGCTGGCGCAATTGTTCCAGTTCGGCGGCCGGGCGCTGGACGAGCCGCAGCCCCTCCGCGCCTTGCCGAAGCGCCACCTCGCGGGGGATGGAAAACATCCCGCGCCAGGGCGAGGTCGGCGTGGCGTTGGCGTAGTCCCAGTTGTTCATCCACCCCAGCCAGAGACGCCGGCCATTCGGCGCGTCGCTCCACGACTGGGCCGCATAGAAGTCCTTGCCGTAATCCACGCGGAACCCCTGATCGCCAGGCGCGTCGTTGACGAAGCGCGTCCCGTCGAACTGGCCGATAAAGTATTGGCCGAGGATGCTATGGTTTACGTCCACCTTCAAAATCCACTTCTGGATGCCGGGTTGATCCTCGACGGCCAGCGGGAACAGGTCGGGGCATTCCCATTCGTTATCCACGACCCCCGCCGGGCCGAAGTCGCTCAAATGCGTCCAGTGCTTAAGGTCGGGCGAGCCAAAGAAGCGGATTTTTTGCTGGTCGGCCAGGACGGTGACCATGATCCACTGCCGCGAGGCCGCGTGCCAGAGCACTTTGGGGTCGCGGAAATTGGGCAGGTTGAGCGCGATCACCGGGTTGCCCGCGTACTTCGTCCACGTCCGCCCCCGGTCGGCGCTGTAAGCGAGGTTCTGTGTTTGCTGGCGGCCGTCATGCCCGGTGTAGATGGCGACGAGCGGCGGCGCGCCGGCTTGCCCAAATCCGCTCGTGTTCTGCCAATCTACCACGGCGCTGCCGGAGAAGATCATGATGCCATTTTCTTCATAGAGCGCGACTGGCAAATGCTCCCAATGCACCAGATCACGGCTGACGGCGTGACCCCAACTCATATGCCCCCACACTTCCCCGAACGGATTGTGCTGATAAAACAGGTGATACTCGCCATCGTAGAACACCAGCCCATTCGGGTCGTTCATGAAGTTCTGCGGCGGCGTGAAGTGATAGCGAGGGCGGGGATTCCCAGTTATCATCGTTGAGTCTCCTCGTGCGCCAGGCGGGCAATCAACCAGCCGTAGTAAGCGAGCCACACAAAGGCCGGGATGTTCGCCAGGATAAGCGGCTCTAGAAAATACAGCCCTGTCGCCGACCCGACGCCGCGCCCCCACGAGAGCACCGACACGACAACGCCGAACCACGCCAGCCAGCGTTTCATTCCCGCCTCGGCGGAGCGCGCTTCGCCAACCGCGATGCCCGTCAGGCCGAACAGGAAGAGCGGGTTGCCCAGCCAGCCGAAGCCGATGAGGAGGTCGTTCATGGCCCCGTACAGCAATGTGTCCTCGTCGGCGTGAGGCGCCAGGGCGTGCATAACCCAGCCGTTGATCAGCGCCACGCCCGTGAAGTAGATCATGCCGACCGTCAGTGCGCCCCAGCACAACGCCTTGAGCCAATGCCGGGTCGCCATCCCCCCGCCGATCAAAATCAACAGGCCGCCTAGCACGCACAACACAAACCCGGCGGCAATTGCGACGTGAATAGCGCCCCACCA
>DAOTXG010000152.1:0-3027 GCA_034435515.1 Anaerolineales bacterium | reverse complement strand
CAAGTGAGCCTGGGCGGGATTCATGTCCTCTTTGAATTGCCGCCTTCCTCCGGTTGGACGCACACGGGTGTGGCGATGGTGATTGCGGGCCTGGTCGCCCTGCAACTGGGGGTGGCGCACCCCTGGGCGCAGAACCTCGCGGCCCGCGCGGGAGCGGTGGCCCGCCGGGACCCGGGCCTCCCGGTGGCGCTGGGCACTACCGCCGTCATCACCTATTTGCTCATCCTCTCCGGGGCCTACGTCACGCGCAGTGGCGCGTCGCTGGCCTGCCCGGCCTTTCCCGATTGCGGGTTGGGGGCGAGCGACATCATCTTTCCGCAACTGGTGGGCATCCAGATGTTTCACCGCTTCATGGCGTTTGGCGTGGCCCTCACGGCGGGCGTGACCCTGTGGCGGCTGGCGCGGGCCGCGCGTGAGGAGCGCGCCCTGCGCGGCGCGGTCTTGACTCTCACGGCGCTCATCGTCGTCCAATTCGGCCTCGGCATCAGCAACGTTCTGCTCCGCCTGCCGCCGTGGTCGCGCACCTTGCACCTGCTGGTGGCCGGGCTATTGTGGACCGGCCTTGTGCTTTTGTGGGTCGTCTTTTGGCAGGGGCGATTGCAAACCCGTCTGACCAAATAGAAAAGCGGCATCTCCATTAGTGCCCTGACTATTGAGTTTTGGCCTGTCACCCTGAGCCGCCATAGGCGGCGAAGGGTCTCCACGCATGAAGTGGAGATGCTTCGTCGTCCTGTAGGGGCTCCTCAGCATGACACCGGACAGAATTAAGTAGCCAAAGCACTCGTTAAGCGCCAGCCACTTCCGTGACTGGCGCTTGGCATTTAAAGGCACCTTAAAGGCGAGGGATGTTGACTCGAAATAGCGGCGGGTCTATATTATGGGCGTTAGCGTTTTGGAATCAACCTCTTGTGCAGGGGACATACTACGAAAAGTTTTCGCTCACCTAATGGTTGGACACACTCTTTGACTCTGACACAGTGGCACTCTATGCATCATTTATGAGTACAGATACTGCTTCGGCGCTTGCAAAAGCGGAACTCAGTTTGGAAGGTCTTTCCGTCGGAGATGCTTTTGGTGAGTTGTTCTTCTCCATATCACCTTATCATACATCTTGGGCAGACCTTCCAGCAGGCCCATGGTGTTGGACAGATGATACGCACATGGCACTCTCCATCGTAGAGATACTGAAGACCTACGGCTACATTGATCAAGATGCCCTTGCTCAAGCCTTTGCCCGCCGATTTATGCAAGCGCCTTATCGAGGCTATGCAGGCGGTGCCATGCTCGTATTGCAACAAATCGCCGCCCATGCCGATTGGCGCAAAGCGGCACCTGCGCTTTTTGAGAATGGCTCTTATGGCAACGGCGCGGCCATGCGGGCAGCTCCCATTGGCGGGTTCTTTTCCACCGCGCCAGAACAAGCGGCCCAGCAAGCCCAGTTATCGGCTGTAATCACTCATGCTCATCCAGAAGGTCAAGCAGGGGCTATGGCAGTAGCGGTAGCCGCTGCATTAGCTGCTCAACGCCTTTATCTATCCGGGCAACAGTTCTTGCAAGGGATTTTGCCTCTCGTTCCAGAAAGTTTGACCCGGCAAGGTATTCAGCGCGCAATCGACATTCCTCCTGATGATATGCGAGCCGCTTCCTGGAAATTAGGGACAGGGAGCAAAGTGAGCGCCCAAGATACAGTGCCATTCTGTCTATGGAGCGCCGCACATCACCTAGATAATTATGAAGAAGCTCTCTGGTGGACGGCCAAGGGGTTCGGAGATTGCGATACAACTTGTGCAATCGTGGGAGGCATTGTAGCGTTATCAACTGGTGGAGTACCTGCCGCGTGGGTCGAACAGCGCGAGCCACTTCCGAGCATTTAGTGCGCCCAACCCGGGCACGCTACGCGACTGGACGTGCTCGGTACCTCAAGCGGTGAGCGGCGCTCAAATATTTTTCCAAGTCCAACGGTGATAGCCACCCCGCCCGCGCGGCGGTCATGCCAACCTTTGGGCTCAAATTTCAAACCCCAATTTCCCGCTTCGCCCGCTTGCCCGGCGTATCATTTGATTGACATCAGCGCTTGCATTAATCCAGGTTAGGTTGGCTTCTGGATGCTCATTCTGAAACACTCGGAAGATTTCATCCGCAAATGCCTGTCCAATCAGGCCGACGCCCTGAAAATCAAACACTATTTCTTTGAAGCGTTCAAGACGGTTGAGCAAGCGTTTCGCTTGCGAGCGAGAGACCAGGTTTTCGTCCCCGTAACGAGCAAGGAAAACCGGAATGTGAGACCTGGAGAATCCGTAATCTCCGCTGCCGGAAGCATACTGGTCGAAGACCTCCTTGAGGGTGCGGCCGGAGTCTGCGCGGATAATCATTGCAATATGCGTTCCCAGCGCCGTTTCACCTTCTTTATCTTCCAGCAACCAATCGCCGCGCTCAGGCGCGCATGAAAAGAACAAACTCCCTGACAATATCGAAAAACTGTCAAATGCCCGGCTGGCAAAGAATATGCCCTCGCCCGTGTGTTTAGCTGGATCAGTTGTAAGCTTGCCTTTGGAAAGTTCCAGTATCGCATGTCGGTCATCTTCGAGATGGAGTTCGCTTTTTATCTTG
Organism: Anaerolineales bacterium; assembly: GCA_034435515.1. GTDB lineage: Bacteria > Chloroflexota > Anaerolineae > Anaerolineales > UBA6663 > DATDRS01. The sequence continues at coordinate 417 of DAOTXG010000152.1, read as the reverse complement.
TTGAAAATGCCCACCCCATCATCGGCTATGCCAAGGCGAATTTCGACCGCTGTGCGACTGACTTCAATGGTTGCAGCTTTCCCCTCGGAATGATCTATGGCGTTATTCAGGATTTCGGTAAAGCCGTATTGACAGATTCGGATTGCGTTTTCGCGGACATCATTCAGCAAGGGGCGCACTTTGTCGCGCCACACCTTGTCTTCCCGGAGGTCGGAAGACAGTGGAACGTCGAAACTTTCTTGTGTCAGTGTTTTTAGAGAATATTGACGATTCTTAGTTGCGCCGCGCGCCTCTATCAGACCCTCATCAATCATGGCCCGCAAGTAACGGTTGATTGCTTGACGTGAGATTCTGAATTTCTGACTCGCGCCACGCACTACCGCAGTTGAGCCCTGATGAATTTCCTTGATAAGAAAG
>DAOTXG010000151.1:0-21429 GCA_034435515.1 Anaerolineales bacterium | reverse complement strand
GGGGGACAACGTGAACATGAGTGTGGAGTTGATCACGCGGGTGGCGTTGGAAGCCGGCCAGCGGTTTGCCATCCGCGAAGGCGGGCTGACCGTCGGCGCCGGCGTCGTCACGAAGGTGATTGACTGAAGCGACTATGGCTAAGCAGAAGATTCGCATCCGTCTTAAGGCTTACGATCATCGCGTGCTTGACCAGTCGGCCAAACGCATCGTGGAAACCGCCGAGCGCACCGGCGCCAAAGTGGTCGGGCCGGTGCCCCTGCCCACGCGGGTAGAGCGGTTTACCGTCCGCCGCAGCACGTTTATTGATAAGGACTCGCAGGAGCACTTCGAGATCCGCACGCACAAGCGCTTGATTGACGTGCTGGACCCGGATAGCAAGACGATTGACCTGCTGACGCGCCTGAACCTTCCGGCGGGCGTGGACATTGAGATTAAGTTGTAGATAGGCAAGCAGGGAGCAAGGTAGACAGAGGCGTTAGCGCGCCTGTCTACGGCTCACCTGCCCGGTTAGCCAGGTGACGAGCCGGCTGGCGCGCGCGGTCTCAAATCCGAAGGCGACGCGGCCACCGGCTTACGACCGCGGCGGTAGGGATGATGCTGTCCCAGCCAGACAGACAGTCCCCGTTTGAATCCTTAAGGAGAACTTTGGCATGAAAGGGCTGATTGGCAAGAAAGTGGGCATGACCCAGCTCATTGCGTCGGACGGCAAAGTAACGCCGGTGACGATTATTGAGGCTGGGCCATGCTTTGTTACCCAGGTCAAGACCGTGGAGCGGGATGGCTACGCCGCGGTCCAGTTGGGCTTTGAGGAAGTCAACCCCCGGCGACTCGCGGGGGGGGAGAAGGGACATCTCAAGCGCAACGACCTTCCGCCGCTCCGCCACCTGCGCGAGTTTCGCGCCGACGCGGAGCGCGTGGACGTCAAAGAAGGCGACAAAGTGACCGTGGAAGTCTTCGCCGTCGGCGAACACGTGGACGTGACCGGCGTCAGCAAGGGCAAAGGCTTTCAAGGCCCGATCAAGCGCTATCACTTCAACCGTCAGCCCAAGACACATGGCGCTTCGGACCGCACCCGCGCGCCGGGCGGCAGCGGCCAGACGACCACGCCCGGCCGCCTGTACAAAGGCAAGCGCATGGCCGGCCACATGGGCAGCGACCGGGTGACGTCGCAGAACATCCAGGTCGCCCTCGTGGACGCCGAGCGCAACCTTCTGGGCGTGCACGGGAGCGTGCCAGGCGCCAAAGGGACGGTGGTGATCATCCGTGAGGCGCGGAAGCAATAGGCGAGTAATGACGATGGAAATCGAAGTCAAGAACATGCAGGGCGAGACGGTCCGGCGGATGGAACTGCCCGCGGCGATCTTCGAAGCCCCGATTAACCGGAATTTGATGCACCAGGCGCTGGTGCGGCAGCAGGCCAACGCCCGTCTGGGCACGCACGCCACCAAGGGCCGCGGCGAGGTCGCCGGCGGCGCCAGGAAGCCGTGGAAGCAAAAGGGCACCGGGCGCGCGCGCCAGGGGTCCACCCGCGCGCCGCAGTGGAAAGGCGGCGGCAAGGTGCACACGCCCCAGCCGCGCGACTACACGCAGAAAATGCCGCGCCAGATGCGCCGGGCGGCCCTGCGTTCCGCGCTCTCGGTCAAGGCCGCCGATCAGCAGATTGTGGTGGTGGACGAGCTCAGGCTCGACGCGCCGAAGACGACGGACATGCTCAAAACGCTGGCCGCCCTGGTGGGCGCGGACAGCGCGCTGGTCCTGCTTCCGGCGCAGAACGAGAACGTCGAGAAGTCCATCCGCAATATTGAGCACGCCAAGTATCTGCGCGCCAACTACTTGAACATCCGTGACCTGCTGGGCTACGACAAAGTGGTGTTGCCGGTGGGCGCGCTCGAAGTGATTGAGAGCTATCTGGGGTAAGCGGACAGGAGCGAAGCGATGACGACGATTTACGACGTTCTCCGCCGGCCGATTGACACCGAAAAATCCCGGCACCAAAACCGCAAATTGCACCAGTACGTGTTCGAAGTGGCCCCGCGGGCGACCAAGCCGCAGATCAAGGAAGCGGTCGAAACGCTGTTCGACGTGGAAGTCCAGAAAATTAACGTGATCGTCGCCCCGGCCAAGAAAGGCCGCCGGGGGCGAGGGCGGCGTCTGGTTGTGCGCAGCCTGCAGTACAAGAAAGCCATCGTGACCATCCGCGCTGATCAGGTGATAGACGTGTTTGAGGGGGTGAAGTAATGGCCGTCAAAATCTACAAACCCACCTCGCCCGGCCGCCGGGGGATGACCGGCCACTCGTTTGAAGAGATCACCAAGTCCAGGCCGGAGCGCAGTCTCGTGCGCCACGTGCGCAAGTCGGGCGGGCGCGACGTCAGCGGCACGATCAGCCTCCGCCATCGCGGCGGCGGCGCGCGCCGCGCTGTGCGCCTGATCGACTTCAAGCGAAACAAGTTCGACGTCCCGGCGAAGGTCGCGGCGATTGAGTACGACCCGAACCGCTCGGCGCGCATCGCCCTGCTGCACTACGCCGACGGGGAGAAGCGCTACATCATCGCGCCGCTGGAGTTGAAGGTGGGCGATACGGTGGTCTCGGGCAAGAACGTGGACATCCGCCCCGGCAACGCGATGCCGGTGGCGAGCATCCCGCTCGGCACGTTGATCCACAACATCGAGTTGCAGCCCGGCCGGGGCGGGCAGATGGTGCGCTCCGCCGGGGCCGCGGCGCAGCTGCTCGGCAAGGAGGGGGAGTTCGCGCAGGTGCGCCTGCCCTCCGGCGAAGTGCGGTTAATCCGCCAGACGTGCCTGGCGACCATCGGCGTCGTCGGCAACCTCGATCACTCGAACGTGAAATTGGGCAAAGCGGGCCGCAAGCGCCACATGGGCCGCCGCCCGACCGTGCGCGGCACGGCCATGTCCCCGCGCGACCATCCGCACGGCGGCGGCGAGGGCCGCCAGCCGGTCGGCAAGCCCGGCCCGCGCAGTCCGTGGGGCAAGCCGACGCGCGGCTTCAAGACGCGCAATAATAAACAGACGGATAAGCAGATTGTGAAGCGCCGAGGGAAGAAGCGCTGACCTGCGGCGTGATACGTGAGGCGTGTTCCGTTTCGGAATTTGTCGCCGCGCCGAACACGCAACACGCAAGACGCAACACGGAGTTACCATGTCACGCTCACTGAAAAAAGGCCCGTTCGTCGAGCCGAAACTGCTCAAGCGCATTGAAACGATGAACCAGAAAGGCGAGAAGAAAGTCGTCCGCACCTGGAGCCGCGCGAGCACGATCTTTCCGCAGATGGTCGGGCATACGATCGCCGTGCACGATGGCCGCCGCCACGTGCCGATTTACGTCACCGAGAACATGGTCGGGCACAAGTTGGGTGAATTCGCGCCCACGCGCACGTTCAAGGGGCACGTGACGAAAGAGAAGCTGACGACGCCCGCGGAAGGTGGTTAGCCATGAACGAAGTCAAAGCACAGGCCCGCTACGTGGGTATGTCGGCGCAGAAGGTCCGCCGGGTGGTGGATCTGGTGCGGGGACAGCCGGCCGACGCCGCCCTGACCCTGCTGAAGTTCACGCCGAACGCCGCGGCCCGGCCAGTGGCCAAGACGCTGCGCGCGGCGATCGCGAACGCCGAGGAGAATTTCGGCCTGAGCCGCGACGACCTGGTCGTGGCCCAGGCCTACGCCGACGAGGCGCCCACGCGCAAGTGGCGCCGCTTTGGGGCGCGCGGGCGGTTCAAGCCGATTTTGCGGCGAAATGCGCACATCACGATTGTTTTGAAGGAACGGGAAGGAGCCGCTGCCTAAATGGGTCGCAAAGTTCATCCGATTGGTTTCCGCTTGGGCATTATCAAAGATTGGGAGGCCCGCTGGTACGCGCCCAAAGGCAAGTACGCCGCGCAGCTGCAGCAGGACCTCGTCATTCGCAAATTGATTGTGAGGGAAGCCCCGAAAGCCGGCGTGGGCAAGATTGACATCGAGCGTTCGCCGGCGACGCTGACGATCACCATCTACACCGCCAAGCCGGGCATCCTGATTGGCCGCAAGGGCGCGCAGGTGAAGGTGCTGCGGGAGAAATTGCAGGCGTTGACCAGCTCGAAAGTCAAGGTGGAGGTCGAAGAGATTACCGCGCCCGACCTGGAAGCGAAACTGGTGGCCGACAACATCGCCGACCAGCTGGAACGCCGCATCAGCCACGCGCGCGCCATGAAGCGCGCCATCGGGCAGGCCATGCGCGCCGGGGCGCAGGGGATCAAGATCGTGTGCGCCGGGCGGCTGGGCGGCTCCGAAATGAAGCGCCGGGAACTGCAGCGCGAGGGCCGCGTGCCGCTGCAGACGCTGCGGGCGGACATTGACTTCGCCCGCGCGGAGGCGTTGACTACGTTTGGGCGCATCGGCGTGAAAGTGTGGATTTACAAGGGCGAGAAGTCCGTCGAGGCCGAAGAAGTGCCGGAAATGACGGAGGACGTGTACGTCAGCGAATAGCAGAGGGCGGATGGCCGATGGCGGATGGCAAAGCGTGATAGACCCTCGGCGATCAACCAGATGCTATCCGCCACGAGCGAGGTTCGACTATGTTGATGCCAAAACGTGTTAAATGGCGCAAGCAGATGCGCGGGCGCATGACAGGCCACGAGACCCGGGGCGTCGAGGTCTCCTTTGGGGAGTATGGCCTGCAGGCGCTGGAGCCGTGCTGGCTCACGCAGCGGCAGATCGAGGCTGCCCGCCGCGCGCTGGTGCGCTACATGAAGCGCCGCGGGAAAGTGTGGATTCGAATCTTCCCGGACAAGCCGGTGACCCGCAAGGCGGCCGAAACCCGGATGGGCAAAGGCAAAGGCGCGGTGGACCACTGGGTCGCCGTGGTCAAGCCGGGCCGCATCATCCTGGAAGTCTCCGGCCTGCCGGAGGAGGTGGCGCGCGAGGCGATTCGGCTGGCGTCGTACAAACTGCCGATCAAGACCAAGCTGGTCATCGCGCACGACCTGGCCGGTGAAGGAGGACAGTCGGCATGACGATCAGCGAAATTCGGGCGCTGGCGACTCCGGAAGTCGAAGCGAAACTGGACGACGCCCGCGAAGAGTTGTTCAAGCTGCGTTTTCAGTTCAGCAGCGGGCAGTTGAGTGATTATTCCCGCTTGCGCGCCACCCGCCGCCTGATTGCGCGGCTGGCGACCGTGCTGCGCGAGCGTCAGATTGCCGCCGCCCTGGCGGCGGAGGAGAAGTGAGATGGCTCGCCGTCGCCTGATTGGCAAAGTGACCAGTAATAAAATGACGAAGACGGTGGTGGTCGAAGTGGAGAACAGCTACCGCCATCCGCTTTACGGCAAAGTGGTGCACCACGCGGCGCGCTTCAAGGCGCACGACGAGCGGGGGTGCCAGAAGGGCGATCGGGTACGCATCGTGGAAAGCCGTCCCCTCAGCCGGGACAAACGCTGGGTGGTGGAGGCGATTCTGCAGAAGGGCACGCAGGTGACGCCGCTGGCGCCGGAGGTCGCTGAGGGGAGTGAGGGAACTCAGGAAACTGAAGGAACTGGGGAAACTGAAGGAACTGGGGGAACTGAAGGAAATCAGGGAATGGGGGGAACTGAAGGAACTGAGGGAACTCAAGGAGGCGCGGCGTGATCCAGACCGAGACCCGTTTGGCGGTCGCCGACAATACCGGCGCGCGCGAGCTGTTGGTGATCCACGTCATCGGCGGCTCCAAGCGCAAATATGGCTACGTGGGGGACGTGGTGGTCGCCACGGTGAAGGACGCCGCGCCGCAGGGCGCGGTGAAGAAGAGCGCGGTGGTCAAGGCCGTCATCGTCCGCTGCTCGAAGGAATTTCGCCGCGACGACGGTTCGTACATCCGTTTTGACGACAACGCGGCCGTGATTCTGGACGAGGATGGCGAGAACCCGAAAGGGACGCGCATCTTCGGCCCGGTGGCGCGGGAGCTGCGCGAGAAGGGGTTCATGAAGATCGTGTCGCTGGCCCCGGAAGTTTTGTGACTTAGGAATGCGAGGTTGGCAACGTGAACATCAAAAAAGGCGATACCGTTGAAATCATCGCCGGGAAGGACAAAGGCAAGCGCGGGGAAGTGCTGCGCGTCTTGCCCACAGAGAACCGGGTGGTGGTGCAGGGGCTGAACATCCGCCGCAAGCACCAGCGCGCCCAGCAGATGGCGCGCGTCCGGGGCGGGCAGACGGCGCCGGAAATCGTGCAATTTGAAGGCCCGCTGGACGCCTCCAACGTCATGCTCGTCTGCCCCAAGTGCGGCGAGCCGGCCCGCGTCGGGCGCCAACGCAACGCGGCGGGCCGGGGCGCGCGCGTGTGCCGCCGCTGCCAGGCGATCATTGACGGCTAGGCGCGCCGGATTGGGAGAGTAAGCAAGCGATGAACAGGCTTCAAGAACGCTATCGGCAAGACACCGTCCCGCAATTGATGCGCGAGTTTTCTTTGAAGAACGTGATGGAGGCGCCGCACGTCCAGAAAATCGTGGTCAACGTGGGCGTCGGGTCCGAGACGCAGACGGATAACAAGGCGCTCGACGGGGCGGTGACCGACCTGACGATCATTACCGGGCAGAAGCCGGTGATCACCCGGGCGCGCAAGAGCATTTCGAATTTCAAGCTGCGCGAGGGCAAGGCCATCGGGGTCAAAGTGACCCTGCGGGGGGCGAAGATGTGGGCCTTCCTCGACCGGCTGATGAACGTCGCGCTGCCGCGCGTGCGCGATTTCCGCGGGGTGCCGGCGGAGGCCTTCGACGGGCGCGGCAACTACACGCTGGGCTTGCGCGAGCAGCTGGTCTTCCCGGAGATCGACTACGACAAAATTGACAAGATTCGCGGCATGGAGATCACGGTGGTGACCTCCGCCCGCACGGACGAGCAAGGCCGGCGGCTGCTGCAGCTGCTGGGCATGCCGTTCGTCAAGAAAGGCGCCTAATCTACGATGGCCAAGAAATCCATTGTCAACCGCGAACTGCGCCGCAAATACACCGTGCGCGTTCGCAACCGCTGTAAGGTGTGCGGCCGCCCGCGCGGCTATCTGCGCCGCTTCCATTTGTGCCGCATCTGCTTCCGTGAATTGGCCCTCGCCGGAAAAATTCCCGGCGTGGTGAAGAGTTCCTGGTAGGACGGAAGAGGAGTCTGGTATGCATAGCGATCCGATTGCCGATATGCTCACGCGCATCCGCAACGCGCTCCTGGCGGGGCACGCGAGCGTCTCCGTCCCCAGCTCAAAACTGAAGCAGTCCATCGCTCAGATTTTGAAAGAGGAAGGCTTCATTGACGATTTCGCCGTGATCACGGACGAGGCGGCGGTCCAGCCGACGTTGCGCCTGAGCCTCAAGTACGTCGGCGCGCGCCGCGAGCGGCGGCCGGTGATCTCGGGGCTGGAGCGCGTTTCCAAACCGGGCCGCCGCGTGTACGCGCGCAACAAGGACATCCCCTGGGTGCTGTCCGGGCTGGGGGTGGCCATTCTGTCCACGCCGAAAGGCGTGATGACCGGAACCCGCGCGCGCCGGTTGAGGGTGGGCGGCGAGGTGTTGTGCAAGGTCTGGTGACGGATTACGCGACCCGGAATAGGCGAGACGTATTGCGTATTACGTATTGCGTATGACGGGTTGCGTAGGGTGTAAAGGAGTCACAATGTCTCGGATTGGTAAAATGCCCGTGAGCCTGCCCAAGGGGGTGCAGGTGGATATTGAAGGGAACACCGTCAAGGTCAAAGGCCCGAAGGGTGAGATGAGCCGGACGTTCCCGGCGGCGATCGGCCTGGCGATGCAGGACAAGCAGGTCGTCGTCACGCGCCCTTCGGACGAGCGCGCCATGCGCGCCCTGCACGGCACGACGCGCGCTTTGATCCGCAATATGGTGACGGGCGTGAGCGAAGGCTTCGCGAAGGTCCTCCAGATTGAAGGCGTCGGCTACCGCGCCGAGATGAAAGGCAAACAGCTGGTCCTGGCGCTGGGTTATTCGCATCCGGTCGAGGTGGATCCGCCCCCCGGAATTTCATTCGCCGTGGACGAGAAGGCCCGGACGATCACCATCTCGGGCATGGACAAGGAACTGGTGGGGCAGGTGGCGGCCGACGTGCGCCAATGGCGCCCGCCGGAACCGTACAAGGGCAAGGGTCTGCGCTACCTGGGTGAGAAGGTGCGCCGTAAGGCCGGGAAGGCTGGGAAGGTAGGCTAACAAATGAGCGTCAACAAACGTGAAGAGCAGCGGGAGCGGCGGCACCGCCGGGTGCGAGCGCGCGTGAATGGCACGCCGGCGCGCCCGCGCCTGAACGTCTTTCGCAGCCTGATGCACATTTACGCGCAGGTGATTGACGACGTGAGCGGCGCGACGGTCTGCTCCGCTTCGACTATTGACGTGGAACTTAAGCCAGAAATGACCGGCAAGAAAAAGACCGAGCAGGCGCAGGTCGTCGGGAGGGCCGTGGCCGCGCGGGCCAAGGCCAAGGGGGTGACCCAGGTGGTCTTCGACCGGGGCGGCTATCAATATCACGGGCGCATCAAGGCGTTGGCCGACGGCGCGCGCGAAGGCGGACTGGAGTTCTAATATGGCAGAACGACGACGGGATTCTCGCAGCCGGGACGGCGAGGAACGGGGCGAAGAGCTCGACGAGCGCGTGGTGGACATCGCGCGCGTGGCGAAGGTGATCAAGGGCGGCCGGCGTTTCGCCTTCCGCACCACCATCGTGGTCGGGGACAACAAGGGCCGGGTGGGTCTGGGCGTGGGCAAAAGCCGCGCCGTGCCCGACGCCATCCGCAAGGCGACCGACCGGGCGCGCAAGAACCTGAAATCCGTGAACCTGGCGGGGACGACTATTCCCCACGAGGTCATCGCCGAATACGGCGGGGCCCGGGTCATGCTCAAGCCCGCCTCGCCTGGCACAGGCGTTATTGCCGGCGGCGGGGTGCGCGCGGTGCTCGAGGCGGCGGGGGTGCGCGACATCCTGACTAAATCGTTGGGCAGCGCGAATGTGCTCAACGTGGTCAATGCCACCCTGCTGGCGCTCCGGCAATTGAAAGACCCGGAGGTCGAAGCAGTCCACCGCCGCAAGGAAAAGGGCGACGTCTCGCCGTTCTGGACGCGGAAGCGGAGCGAGAAGCATGACTAACTCGGAAAAGACCAAGGTCCTCCGCATCACCCTGGTGCGCAGCCCGCTGGGCAACTCGAAGCGGCACAAGGCAACCGTGCGCGCGCTGGGCTTGACCCGCACCCACCAGACAGTGGAGCAGGCCGACACGCCGCAACTGCGCGGGATGCTGGCGAAGGTAGCGCATTTGGTGAAGGTGGAAGAAACATAACTCGTATTGCGTATTCCGTCCCAAAGGGATGCTCCGCGATATTGCGTGAGCAAAATACGGAATACGCAATACGCAATACGAGGACGATTATGAAACTGCACGATCTCACCCCTGCTCCGGGGAGCAAGAAGAGCAAAAAGCGCGTGGGCCGCGGCATCGCGGCCGGGCAGGGCAAGACGGCCGGGCGTGGGACGAAGGGCGAAGGCGCGCGCAAGGCCAGGGGCGGCAGTCTTTACCGCCAGGGCGGCAATCTGCCGTTCTTCCGTAGCCTGCCGTTCAAGCGCGGTTTTACCAATATCCGCCGCGTCGAATATGCCGAGGTCAACCTCGACCGCCTGGCGGAGTTCCCGGCGGGCGCGGAACTAAACCCGCAGTCGCTGGCGCACGCCGGCCTCATCCGCGACGAGGCGCAGAAAGTGGTCTTGCTGGGGCGCGGCCGCGTGAAGCAGGCGTTGACGATCAAGGTGCACCGCGCCAGCCAGTCGGCGGTGGCGAAGGTGGAAGCGGCGGGCGGCACGGTGGAGATCCTGCCGTAAGGCGGGTCTGGGAAGGCCGCTGCCACAACGGAGGTTTTAGTCCATGAGCGATTTCTTCTCCTCGGCGCTGCGCTATCTCCGGCGGCTGCTGGGCATGTCGGATATCCGCAATCGGCTGTTGATCACCCTCAGCCTGTTGTTAATCTACCGCTTCGCCGCGCACGTGCCGGTTCCCGGCGTGAACCCGGCGGCCCTGCGGGAGCTCTTGAACCAGGCCGGGGCCGCGGGCGGGACGCTCGTGGGATTGCTTGACCTGCTCTCCGGCGGCACGGTCTCGAACTTCTCGGTGCTGGCGATGGGCGTGTACCCGTATATCACCGCCCAGATCATCCTGCAGCTGCTGGTGCCGATCATCCCGCGCCTGCAGCGCATCATGGAAGAGGATCCGCGCCAGGGCCGCGAATTCATGGAACGCTGGACGTATTACCTGGCGGTCCCCATGGCCGCGCTCAACGCCTTCGGGCAGGTGCGGCTGATCCTCTCGCTGCAAGGGACGGGCGCGCCGATTCTGAATTTCGAGCTCGGCTTCAACCTGCCCACGCTGACGATGATCGTCACGATGACGGGCGGCACGATGTTCGCCATCTGGCTGGGCGAGTTGATTTCCGAGTACGGCATCCGCAATCAGGGCCTGTCGCTCATCATCTTCGCGGGTATCGTCTCGCGCGTCCCGTCGAACATGGGGTCGCTGCTGACCGACGAGCAGAACCGCTGGCGGTATCTCATCATCTTTCTGGCGGTGATGATCCTGTCGGTGCTGGTGATTGTGTTTGTGCAGCAGGGGCGGCGCAACGTGCCGGTGATGTATCCAGGGCGGCGCATTGGCCAGCGGCAAAGCATGCCGGTGCGCGGCAACCTGCCGCTGCAGGTCAACATGGCCGGCATGATCCCGGTGATCTTCGCGCAGTCCATCCTGACTTTCCCGGCCATCATCGCGCAGTTCTTCACGGGCGCCGAGGCCGAGTGGTTGAGAAACTTTGCCCTCAGCGTGAGCAACCTGTTCGGCGGGCAGAACGATTATTATTGGGCGATTTTCTTCGTCATGGTGGTGGCGTTCACGTTCTTCTACACCGACGTGATTTTCACCCAACAGAACTACGGCGAGAACCTGAAGCGCGTGGGCGCGCAGGTGCCCGGCGTGACCAAGGGCGCGCCGACGCAGAAGTATCTGACGAAGGTGCTGCGCCGCATCACCCTGCCGGGCGCGGTCTTCCTGGGCGCGGTGGCGATTATGCCCTTCTTGGTGAGACCGCTCGTCCCGGCGGCGCAGAACTTCTCGATCCTCAGCACCGGCCTGCTGATCGTCGTGGGCGTGGTGCGCGACACGTTCTTCAGCCTGGACGCGGAGTTGAAACTGCGCGGGTACGAGGAAACGCTGCTCGTCAAGTAAGGAAGGACGACATTGCCGAATTATATTCTTCTGCTAGGGGGGCCGGGAGCAGGGAAGGGGACGCAGGCGCAGTACCTGTGCCAGCAGTTCGGCCTGCCGCAAGTCGCGTCCGGGGATCTGTTTCGTGACAATCTGAAACGCGAGACCGAGTTGGGGAAGCTCGCGCGGCAGTACATGGACCGGGGCGCGCTGGTCCCGGACGACGTGACCATCCAGATGATCCGGGAGCGGCTCTCGCAGCCGGACGCTCAAGCCGGCGCGCTGCTGGACGGCTTTCCCCGCACGACGCCGCAGGCCGAGGCGCTCGACAGCCTGCTCGCCGAATTCGGGGGCAAAGTGGACGCGGTGTTGTACGTGAAGGTGCGCGAGAGCGTTTTGCTGGAACGCCTCTCCGGGCGGTGGACGTGCAAGGGCGCGCAGCAACACACCTATCACCTGCTCTTTAGCCCGCCGAAGGTCGCGGGCCGCTGTGACGTGGACGGGACCGAACTCTTCCAGCGGCCCGACGACACACCGGAAGTGCAGGCGGAGCGCATCCAGGTTTTCTTCAGGCAGACGGCGCCGCTGATCGAGTTCTATACCCGGCGCGGCCAACTGGTCGAGATTGACGGCGAGAGGCCGATTGCGGAAGTGACGGCGGCGCTGATGGCGGCGGCGGCGGCGGCCATCCGGGCATGACCCGCGCGGCCACCAGCGTGCTGCGGCCAACGCCCGCCCGCGCGGCGGGAATTGAACGCAAAAGCGCGCGCGAAATTGAAGTGATGCGCCAGGCAGGGCGGATCGCGGCGATCACGCTCGCGGAGTTGCGCGAACACGCCAAACCCGGCATGACCACGCGGCAGCTGGACGCGCTGGCCGAAAAGGTCATCTTACAACATCGGGCCCGACCGGCCTTCAAGGGCTATCCGGGGCCGTATCCTTTTCCGGGTTCGGTCTGCGTTTCAGTCAACGAGGAGTTGGTGCACGGCATCCCGGGCAAGCGGGTGCTGAGAGACGGCGACCTGGTCAGTATAGACTGCGGCGTTCTTTTTCAGGGATATTACGCCGACGCGGCTATCAGCTTCGGCCTGGGGCATTATTCGCCGGAAGTGGAACGACTACTGGAGGTCACCCAGGGCGCCCTGGCGGCGGCGATTGACCTGATGCGGCCCGACCAGCGCACCGGCGACATCGCGGCGGCGATCCAGAAACACGTCGAAAGCCGCGGTTACAGCGTCGTCCGGGAATTTACCAGCCACGGGATCGGGCGGGAGATGCACGAGGCGCCGTATATTTTTAACTACGGCAAGGCCGGCACCGGGCCGATTTTGCGCCCCGGCATGACGATTGCGCTGGAGCCGATGGTGCTGGCGGGCCGGTCAGCCGTGCGCCGGCTGGCCGACCAATGGACGGTGGTTTCAAAGGACAAGCGGTTGACGGCGCATATGGAGCACACCGTCGCGGTGACCGAGGGGGCGCCGGAGGTTTTGACGCGGCTGGGGGAGGAATAAAGCGTAAAACGTAAAGCGTAAAACGTAAAACGTAAAAATAACCCTGGACGGGGCAAAATGCGGCAGTTATAATTGACCAGTTTGCCGCCAGGAGTATTGGGAGACAGGAAATGAAAGTATCGGCATCTATACGCAAGCGCTGCCCGAAGTGCAAGATCGTCCGCCGGACGGGCAAAGTGTACGTGATTTGTGAGAACCCGAAGCATAAGCAGCGGCAGGGTTAGAGACTGGAGATTAGAGCATGGCACGTATCGAAGGCGTTGACCTCCCCCGCGACAAGCGCGCGGAAATCGGGCTGACGTACCTGTACGGGATCGGCCGGAGAAGCGCACATGACATTCTGACGGCCACGCGCATCAGCCCGGACAAACGCGTGCGCGACCTGACCGAGACGGAAGTGGCGGCTTTGCGCGATTACATTGTCCAGCACTACGTGGTGGAGGGCGACTTGCGCCGCGAGGTGCAATTGAACATCAAGCGCCTGGGCGAGATTGGCTGCTATCGCGGCCTGCGCCACCGCCGCAATCTGCCCGTGCGCGGCCAGCGCACCCGCACCAACGCGCGCACGCGCAAGGGCGCCAAGAAGACGGTGGCCGGGCGCGGCCGCCGGCGCGGCGCGAAGAAGAAGTAATCCGGGAGGAATCATGGCTAAACCAACCAAGGGCGCCCGGCGCTCGACGACTAAGAAAGCGAAACACGCCCCGCCGCTGGGGGTGGCGCACGTCTTCGCCAGCTTCAACAACACCATCGTCACCTTCACCGATCAGCAGGGCAACACGGTGGCCTGGGGTTCGGCCGGGACGGCGGGGTTCAAAGGCTCGCGCAAGAGCACGCCCTACGCGGCGCGGATGGCGGCCCAGCAGGCGGCGAAGACGGCGTTGGACCTGGGCATGAACGAGGTGGATCTGTACGTCAAGGGGCCCGGCCCGGGCCGCGAGGCCGCGATTCGGGCCATCCAGGGCGTGGGCTTCAAGGTGCGCTCGATCCGGGACATCACCCCGGTGCCGCACAACGGTTGTCGTCCGCCGAAGAAACGCCGCGTCTGATTTAGTCAAATAGCAACGGATCGGATAGTCAGTTAGTCGGATAGTCGGGTCGTCAGATAGTCGGATGGTCATGGGGTTGATAGGCCAATAACCAGGCGACTACTGGACTACGAGACTATCGGACCACCTGACTACCTGAACGGAAGGATAGGCATGTCGAAATATACCGGGCCGGTGTGCCGGCTGTGCCGGCGCGAAGGCGAAAAATTGTATCTCAAGGGCGCGCGCTGCCTGTCGCAGAAGTGCCCGTTTGAGAAACCGGAGGACCGGCGCGACTTCGCCCCCGGCCAGCACGGCAAGGAAGGGCAGTTCAAGCGCAGCCGCTCGTCCGACTATCTCAACCAGCTGCGTGAGAAGCAGAAGGCGCGCCGCATTTACGGCGTGCTGGAGGCGCAGTTCCGCCGCTATTACAAGGAGGCGCTGCACTCGCGCGGGCTGACGGGCCAGGTGCTGCTGCAGCTGCTGGAGCGCCGCCTGGACAACGTGGTGTACCGCCTGGGCTACGCCTCCAGCCGCGCGCAGGCGCGCCTGCTGGTGACGCACGGCCACTTCAACATCAATGGCCGCCGCACTGACGTGCCGTCGGTGCTGGTGGCGCCGGGCGACGTGATCGAAGTGCGCCCCGGCTCGCAGAGCCGCCCGTACTTCCGCGACTTGAAAGCCGCCGACCAGCGTCACACGTCGCCCACCTGGCTCAGCCGGGACCTGGCGGCGCTCTCGGGCCGGGTCGTCAGCCTGCCGGCGCGGCAGGACATTGACGCCAGCCTGAACGAGCAGCTCATCGTCGAATACTACTCGGGTCGCTAATCGGCGATTCGGTTAGGGCTGCCCCAACCAGTCTCGGGCGCGGAACGTAAAGGGCGCCTGAGAGGGAAGAAGTTCATGATGACGACAGTCACCAATAGTATGGTCTTGCCGAAGATTGAGGGCGAGAGCATCTCGCGCAACTACGGCAAGTTCCTCATCAGCCCGCTGGAGAGCGGCTACGGCATCACGCTCGGCAATGCGCTGCGCCGCGTGCTGCTTTCGTCGCTCGAGGGCGCGGCGGTCACCTCCCTGCGCGTCGCGGACGTCCACCACGAGTTTTCGGACATCCCGAACGTCAAGGAGGATATGACGCAGGTCATGCTGCAGGTCAAGCAGCTGCGCCTGATCCTGTACCAGGGCGAGTCGGCCCGCCTGCGCCTCGAAGTCCAGGGCGAGGGCGTAGTCACCGCCGCCGACATCATCTGCCCGCCGGAAGTCGAGATCGTGAATCCCGATCTGTACCTGTTCACCGTGGACAACGACCGGGCCAAACTGGAAATCGAGCTGACCGTCCAGCGCGGGCGGGGCTATTCGCCGGCCGAGGAACGCGGGCGGCTGCCGCTGGGCGAAGTGCCGATAGACGCGATCTACAGCCCGATCAAGCGGGTGAACTTCGACGTCCAGCGCGCCCGCGTGGGCCAGAATACCAACTACGACCGGCTGGTGCTAGAGGTCTGGACCGACGGCACCCTCCGCCCGGAGGCGGCGCTCAAGCAGAGCGCGCAGCTGCTCATGTCACACCTGCGGCTGGTGGCGGGCGTCACCGAAGAGTCGCTGGCCGCCGCCCCGCAGCCCGAGGAAATGCCGAAGGTCTCCAGCGAGGTGTACGAGACGCCCATCGAGCAGCTCGACCTGTCGGTGCGCGTGTTCAACTCGCTCAAGCGCACGGGCATCACCACCGTGGGCGAGGTGCTGGAGATGCTCAGCAAGGGCGAAGAGGCCATGCTCGCCATCCGCAATTTTGGCGACAAGAGCCTGGACGAACTGCGCGACAAACTGCGCGAAAAAGGCTACCTGAAAGACCAGGAAGCCGCCGCCCCGCCTGATTTGGAGAAGTCCGCATGAAGCATCGTATAGCCGGCCGCAAGTTGGGCCGTTCCACGGGTCAACGCAATGCGCTGCGCCGCACGCTGATCACGCAGCTCCTGGCGCACGAGCGCATTGAGACGACCGAGGCCAAAGCCAAGGCCATCCGTTCGGAGGCCGAAAAATTGATCACCCTGGCCAAGCGCGGCCTCCAGGCGGCGCAGGGCGACGACGCTGGGGCGCAGGCCAGGGCCCGCCTGGTGCACGCGCGCCGCCTGGCCGCCGCCCGTCTCAACGATTCGGACGTGGTCAAGAAGCTGTTCGAGACCATCGCCCCGCGCTACGAGAAGCGGCGCGGCGGGTATACGCGCGTGCTGAAGCTCGGCCCGCGCCTGGGCGACGCCGCGCCGATGGTGCTGCTGGAGATGGTGGAGGAGTAGGAGTTCCCTGAGTTCCTTATAGTTCCCTGAGTTCCTGCGCGAGGGGAACTCAAGGCAATCCGAGAACTCAAGGAACTCCGGGAACTGGATGACGCGCTATAAAGCGGTTATCGAGTACGACGGCACGGACTTCCTGGGCTTTCAGCGTCAGGCGGAGGGGAGGACTGTACAGGGGGAGATCGAGGCGGCGTTGGCGCGGATCGGCTGGGCCGGGAAAGCCGTCCTCGGGGCGGGACGCACCGACAGCGGCGTGCACGCCGCAGGGCAGGTCGTCGCCTTCGATCTGGAATGGCGGCACGGCCCGGAGGCTTTGCTCGCGGCGCTGAACGTGAACCTGCCGCTCGACGTCGCCGTCAAAACCTTGAGCGAGTGCGCGGCGGATTTTCACCCGCGTTACTCGGCCAGGGGACGGCGCTATCGCTACACCCTTTACAACTCGCCCACGCGCTCGCCGCTCGCTGCGCGCTATACCTGGCACGTATGGCCGCCCCCCTTAAACCGGGAGGCCATGCAAGAGGCCAGCCGCGCGCTGCTCGGCGTCCACGACTTCGCGACGTTTGGGACGGATCCCGAGGGGGGCGATAACACCCGGCGGACGGTGGCGCAGGCCGATTGGTCGGCGGCGGGCGAATGGCTGCGCTTTGATATTCAAGCCGAGGCGTTTCTGTATCGGATGGTGCGCAGCCTGGTCGGCGCGCTGAAAAAGGTGGGCGCGGGCGACCTGTCGGCGGAGGACTTCGCCGTGCTGCTGCGCTCCCGCGACCGGGCGCAGTGCCCGCCCCTGGCTCCGGCGCAGGGGCTGTGTCTAATGGAAGTCTTGTATTGAAGCAAATTCCATTAGTTCCTAAATAGTTCCGATAGTTCCCCCAGTTCCCTGAGTCTCGAAGGAACTCAGGGAACTCAAGGAACTGCGGGAACTGTGGGAACTCAAGGAACTCAGGAATTCGTATGGCTGTCAACAAAACTTACGTCGTCAAAGCAGGCGAGATCGAGAGGCAGTGGCACGTGATTGACGCCAGCGGCCAGAATCTGGGCCGGCTGGCGTCCAGGATCGCGACCATCCTGCGCGGCAAGCACAAGCCGACTTTCACGCCCGGCCTCGACACCGGCGATTACGTCGTCGTCGTCAACGCCGAGAAGGTCGCCGTGACGGGCAAGAAGCTGACCGAGAAGATGTACTATACCGTCTCGATGTATCCCGGCGGCCTCAAGTCCATCAGCCTGCGCGACCAGCTGGCCAAGCACCCCGACCGGGTGATCACGCACGCCGTGCGCGGCATGCTGCCGCACAACAAGCTGGGCCGCGCGCTGCTCAAGAAACTGAAGGTCTACGCCGGGCCGGATCATCCGCACGCCGCCCAGCAGCCGAAAGAGTTGAAATAAGCGGAGCGACGCTCAGTTCCTTGAGTTCCCTTAGTTCCTCGAGTGCCTCAGACAAAGGAATTGAAGGAAATCAGGGAATTCAAGGAACTCAGAGAATTTTCATTAAGGACGAAGGACATGCCAGGACAATATTACGAAGGCGTTGGCCGCCGCAAGGCTAGCACTGCTCGCGCCCGCATCTTCTCCGGCGACGGGGCGGTCACCTGCAACAATAAGTCGGGCAAGGAATATTTCAACCGCCTGGGCGATCTGGACGCGGTGGTCGCGCCGATTAAAGCCGTGGGGCTGAGCGGCAAGTTCAGCGTCAGCCTCAAGATCACCGGCGGCGGCGTCACCGGCCAGACCGGGGCTGCGCAGATGGCCGTGGCCCGCGCCCTGCTCAGGCTCAACCCGGAATATCACAAACCCCTGCGCAAGGGCGGCTTCCTCACCCGCGACGACCGGATGAAGGAGCGCAAGAAGCCCGGTCTCAAGCGCGCCCGCAAGGCCCCGACCTTCACGAAGCGCTGAGTTACAGGCGCACGGCAGACGGCTCAAGGTGCAAGGCTCAAGGAGTTTCCTTGGGCCTTGTGTCCTTAAGCGCGACCCCTTGAGATTTAGCGCCGACACCTGTCAGGTGTCGGCCCGGAGAATGACCATGCCCGGCATCATCATCGTCGGCCTCGGCCCCGGCCACCCCTCGCACCTGACGCGCGCAGCCTGGGACGTGCTCGCCGCGGCGAGCGAAATCTGGCTGCGCACCGCCCGCCATCCGACCGTCGAGGGCTTGCCCGCACACCTGGCGCGCCATAGTTTTGACGAGGTATACGAGTCCGTCGAGGACTTTGCGCAGGTGTACGAAATCATCGCGGAAAAAGTCCTGGAGTTAGGGCTTAGGCCGGAGGGCGTGGTTTACGGCGTGCCCGGACACCCGCACGTGGCCGAGGCGACTGTGGCTTTGATCCGCGCCCGCGCGGCCGGCCGTTCCCTCGCCGTCCGCCTGGTCCCGGGCATTTCCTTCGTCGAGCCGGCGCTCGAAGCGCTCGGCGTAGACGCGCTGCCCAATCTGCACCTGGCCGACGCGCTCGACCTCGCCGCGCGCCATCATCCCTCGTTTCATCCCGACGCGCCCGTGCTCGTCGCACAGGTCTACTCACCTGCGCTTGCCAGCGACGTGAAACTCACGCTGATGAACCAGTACCCCGACGACCACGAGGTCACGCTCGTCCACGCCGTCGGCACGCTGGACGAGAAAGTGGAGCGGCTCCCGCTCTACGCGATGGATCGCAGCCCGCACATCGCGCACCTGACCGCGCTCTACGTTCCGCCGCTCCCGCAGGCCTCGGCCTTCGAGACCTTCCAGGACACCATCGCCCACCTGCGCGCGCCCGACGGCTGCCCATGGGACCGCGAGCAGACGCACCAATCGCTCCGCACCAACCTCCTCGAAGAGACTTACGAGGTGCTCACCGCGATTGACGACGACGACCCGGTCGCGCTGCGCGAAGAACTGGGCGACCTGCTGCTCCAGATCGTCCTGCAATCGCAAATCGCGCTCGAATACGGCGAATTCTCGCTGGCCGAGGTCATCGCCGGGATCCAGGCAAAGATCGTGCGCCGCCACCCGCATGTCTTCGGCGATTTGAAAGTGAGCGGCGTGGGCGAGGTGCTGGAGAACTGGGAGAAGTTGAAGGCCGCCGAGCGGAACGGCGACGAGAAGCCGGACAAAGGCGCGCTGGGCACGCTCCCGCCCGGCCTGCCCGCGCTGATGCAGGCCGACACTTACCAACGCCGCGCCGCGCGCGTGGGCTTCGACTGGCCCGACATATCGGGCGTGAAGGCTAAAGTGCTGGAAGAATTGGCCGAATTAGATAGGGTCACAGACGAGAAGGAAGTCGAGGACGAGGTGGGCGACCTGCTCTTTGCGGTCGTGAACCTGGCCCGCTGGCTCAAGGTTGACCCGGAGGCTGCGCTGCGCGCCGCGAACGCCAAGTTCGCCCGCCGCTTCGCGCAGGTGGAAGCCGCCGCCAAGGCGCAAGGGAGGGATATGAAGCAGATGACGCTGGAGGAATTGGATGCGTTGTGGGAGGCGGCGAAGAGGGGGGAGGATTGACGCAACTACGATCTCAGAGGATTAGCAGGCATTAATACGCAGGCTGAATACGCAACACTTTGGCTAATCCGCGTTCTTGAAGTTGCTTGCGGTAGGCATCTTTTCGCCGCCGCCAGGTCTCAAAGATGCCCTTCCAGCGGCTGAAATCGGCGCGGGTTTCGTCATAGGCGTCATACTCGGCCAACTTGCCCGACATGAGCGTAGCGTAAAAATCCTCGCTCAGGACGCCGTATTTCTCCTCATAGAGCGTCAAGCGTCGCTCAAGCAGCTTCATTTCGATAACCAATTCGTGGATTTCCATTTCGAGTTCTCCGGCCTGCACCACTTCTGATGCTCCGTATTATACGCTAACTCCAGATTGGTGAAGCCGGATCCATGTTGCGAACACCAGGTTGCCCGCTAGGGTTTGCCGCTCAGACCTTTGGGGTCTGCGAGAGCCCAAAGGTCTTGAAAGAACGGCGCCCCTAAGCACGTCGGAAAGAGTCATGGGCTGTTGCCTACCATTGGTGTCAACTTAAGCCGTTTTGGCTGGGCGTCACCGCCGGAATCCTCGGGAAATTGCGGTTTTTTCGGGCGTGCCAGGCCTTAAGTTGACACTAATGGTTGCCTACTGTCAAAGCTCTTCTCTTCTGATAGGCCCGCCGACGACGTCAATGGCCATGGAATGCAACTCGATATCAAACCACTCGCGGAACATTTTCAGGTTGCGGCCTTTGGGCCACAGTTTTTTGTCCAGATACCACCCTTCCAGTTCCATCTCAAAGAGGACGGGGTGCAGGGCCTCGACAAACTCGCGCGCCTCGTCCAGATAGAGAAAATCGGGTATCAGCAGCGCCGTGCATTCTTCCTGCCTCAACTGATTGAGGGTCAACTTCAAATCCCAATCCGGCATTCCCTTGAGCCAGTCCAGGAAGGGCCTTCTAGGCTTGATGACTGCAACCGTGCGGTTGATCAGGCGCGGGCCGGCGTTTTTGGCGGGGGCAGGTTTTTTCTTGGGCATGGCGGTGGCCTTTCAGGGGTGCGGCAAATGAGCCGAGATAAATTTCGGGGCGAGCTCACACCAGACCTTTCATGTCTCCGAGGCCCGAAAGGTCTATACCATGAATCGCAACGGAACTTGTGCTAATCCGGCATATCCAGGGCCACACGCAAGGCTTGATTGAGCGCCCTTGTCTTAGACGGCGACAGTGCGCCAACAAAATGGGTCAAAACGGATTTGGGCAGGCTTACCAATTCATCACAGTGAATACTGCTGTCGTGCTTGAGGCCTTCATCTGGGCCAACCGGTACTTGTGTGGCTAACCCATCGTAAGCAGTATAGATTGGCGCGCAAATAACCGTTGAAAAGCGCGAGTCAATCAGCACCTGGCGGCTGACAATCAGAAACACCCGAAACTTCTTGGGGTCGTGCGCTGACGGATGCGCCACACGATACATCTCGCCGCGTTTCATAGAGGGATTTGGTACGCTAGAACGTCAGCCGCTTCTTGATTGAGGAAATCAGCGCGCCGGTTAATAATTTCCAAATCTCTGGCGTTCAACTCCTCGCGCGCCAGTTGTCCGATGAACGCCCACACGGCGGCCTCAATAAAATCAGACCGGTTCCTTTTGAATCGCCTGGCGCGTTTGTCAATAGCCCGAAGCAGTTCTTCAGAGAGGGTGATAGATGTCTTTACTTTCATACTACCAATATACTACTATCTGCGAACAGCGTCAATGGGGGGTTGGCTTTTGAAAGGGGCTTTGACGGGAATGTATACTGGGCCGACAATGAACATCCCCTCCAACTTCATCCGCACCATCATCGAACTCAACGGCGCAGAGGGGGAGGCGTGGCTCAAGCGCCTGCCGGAGTTGATTGCCGAGTGCGAGCGGCGGTGGGCGCTCACTGTCCAGCCGCCGTTCAAATTGTCGTACAACTACGT
>DAOTXG010000150.1:0-16620 GCA_034435515.1 Anaerolineales bacterium | reverse complement strand
GCCAGGCCCCGCTCATGTGGAGACCCAACGCCTCCGCCGCCGGGACCAGTTCGCCGAGCATATATTGGTAATAGCGATCCTGCGTTTCGGCGATGATGTCGTAGGTCAGGATCAGTTTGACGCGCTGTTGTGAACGGGTGGGCATCGGTTCCTCCTCCAGGCGGCGTTAACGCCGGAAAACGGCGGCGACGGGGCGCGGTCGCCCTGGGCCATAAAGCCGCACCGTATCGGGCCGGTCAGTCCAGAGGCCGGGAATCTGCGTCCCGCAGTCCGGGCAGGCGCCCTGCGCCGTGAGCCGATAGTCAAGGATAATATAACCGTAGCGTTCAATCAAGCGCGCCCTGCAGTTCGGGCAGAACGTATGCTCGTATTCCCCGACCTCCCCCGGCAGGTTGCCGGCATAGACGTAGCGCAGCCCGGCTTCCTCGCCGATCTCGGCGGCGCGGAGGAGCGTCCGGGCGGTCGTGTTGTCCGGATCGAGCATCTTGTAGTCCTTGTGGAAGGCCGTGACGTGCCAGGGGATGTCGGGCGAGAGCGAGGCCAGGAACCTCGCCGCGTCCATCAACTCGGCGTCGCTGTCGTTGAAGCCGGGGATGACGAGCGTGACGATCTCTAACCAGAAGCCCAAGTCGTGCACCATCGTGACCCCGTCGAGCACGTTCTGCAGCACCGCGCCCAGTTTGCGGTAATTCTTGTCCGACATCGTCTTCAAGTCAATCTTATAGCCGGACACGTACGGGCGGATGTACTCCAGCACTTCGCGCGTGGCGTTGCCGTTGGAGATATAGACGCATTTCAGCCCGGCCTGCGTCGCCGCCTTGAACACCTCCACCGCCCATTCGGACGTGATGAGCGGCTCGTTGTACGACGAACCGACCAACTGCGCGCCCTGCTGTTTGGCGAGCGCGACCAGCTTTTGCGGACTCACCTGTGCGGGTTGTGCTCCCGCCAATTCGGAAGCCGGATCGCGCAGGGCTTGCGAGGTAACCCAGTTCTGGCAGTAACTGCAGTGCAGGTCACATCCCAGCATCCCGAACGTCAGTGTATCGGAACCGGGGTAAATGTGGAAGAACGGCTTTTTTTCCGTCGGGTCGCTTTGCAGCGCGCCGACGTACCCGCGCGGCACTTTGAGCACGCCGTCCTCGTTGAAGCGCACCTTGCAGATGCCGCGGCGACCTGGTTTGATCAGGCAGCGGTGACCGCAGGCGTAGCACGTCACCGAACCGTCGTCGTGTTTGGTGTACAACTCGCCTTCGGTCGTCAGCGAGTCCAGCAGTTGTTCCAGCGTCATGGCAGCCATAGCACACCACCTTTCTGTCTTGCCAATCCACTTAAGATTATAACACTTTCCGCTCTCCGCTTTACGTTTTACGCTTTGCGCTTTACTTTTTACGTTTCCCCCTTTCCCGCTTATAATCCTTCCCATGCCGCACCCGCTCACCGTCGCCATCCTCGCCGGGGGCAAAAGTTCCCGCATGGGCACGGATAAATCCTTCGTCCCCGCGCCCGGGGGCGTGGGCCGCCCGCTCATCGAAGACATCCTGGCGCAAAGCGCCGGTCTGGGCGCGGAGACCATCGTCATCACCAACCGCCCGGACGGCTACCGTTATCTCGGCCTCCCGCTCTTCGCCGACGTGCTCCCCGACAAAGGCGCGCTCGGCGGCTTGTACACGGCGCTCTATTACTCGTCACAGCCGCACACCCTCTGTATCGCCTGCGACATGCCTTTTGTCGTGCGACCCTTGC
Source organism: Anaerolineales bacterium (assembly GCA_034435515.1). Lineage (GTDB taxonomy): Bacteria > Chloroflexota > Anaerolineae > Anaerolineales > UBA6663 > DATDRS01. Next base: position 14,874 of record DAOTXG010000150.1, on the reverse strand, counting down.
TGGATTACCTGATCTCGTTGATCCCCGAAGGCGAGGCGATTGTCCCGCGCCTGGCGGGGGAGGCCGAGCCTTTCCGCGCCATTTACGCCCGTGCGGCCTGCCTCGCCCCCATCTGCGCTGCGCTCGACGCGGGCCAGATGCGCGTCATCAGTTTCTTCTCCGCCGTGCGCCTGCGCTGGGTCGAAGAGCCGGAGATTGACCGCTTCGACCCGCAGCATCGTTCGTTCTTCAACGTCAACACCCCCGAAGACCTGGAGCAAGCCAGGCGGCTGGCGAACCCCACATGACCCCCGATTACCAGACCTTTGATTTGACCGGCCCGCACTATGACCTCGGCTTTGCGCAGGGCGCGCGCACCGAGCGGTTCGCCGTCCCTGCCTGGTGGCCGGCCCCGCCCGAGCTGCCCTTCGCCGAAGACTGCGCCCGGCAGGTCGCCGAAATCCATCCTCCGCTGCTTGAAGAACTGCGCGGTTACGCCGACGGGCAGCGCCTCCCATTCGACGAACTCCTGCGCGGGGTCTGCCGCCGCTCCATGCGCCTCCGCGCGGCCTATACGACGCCGCTGTTTCCTGAAGGCGGCTGCTCTTCTTTTGCGTTCGTGGATGCGGCGAGTCACGTCCGCGTCGGGCGCAACTACGATTTCCACCCCATCCAGCGCGTGCGCCAACGCCTGCGGCTCAAACCTGCCCAGGGCCGCTCCTCGGTGGGGATGCGCGGCTCCGTCCCCGGCGGGCGCTACGACGGCGTGAACGATGCGGGCCTGTTCATCTGCCTGCACGTCGCGCTCGCCGACGAGCCGGACGAGCCGCGACCGGCCATTCCTTTTCACCTCCTGCCTCGCCTGGCGCTGGAGACCTGCTCCAACACCCGCGAAGCCGTAGACCTGCTGACCCGCGTCCGCCATCTGCACTCTTTCAACTACCTCATCGCCGACCCGAGCGGAGAGATAGCCGTGGTCGAAGCCCACCCCACCCGCGTGCGCGTCCTTGAGCCTTCTCGCCGGTCAAGCCCAGAGCGCAACCTGCCTCCCAACCAGCGGGAGGATCAGCCGTTCCTCGCCTGCGCCAATCACTTCCGCCACCCGGACATGGCCGGCCTCCAGGGCCGACGCAAACTGACTCACTCGCAGAGGCGATTAGCGTTTCTTTACCGGCAGGCCGGCCGGCAGCCCGACTGTTCCCCGCTCGCCGATCACTCTGCGAATCTCTGCGGCCACTCCGGCGGGCACACCACGCTCTGGAGCCTCACCGCCGACCTGACCGCGCGTTCGCTCGCCTATGCCCGCGGCGCGCCGTGCGAGACGGAGTACGAGTCGGTCGCCTGGCCGAGTTAAATTAAGGAACAAGACAATGTCTTCTCAGCAACCCTATCTATCGACAAACATCGGCGAGAGGCGGCGGTTATTTGCCTGTTCCGCAGTCGCCGTCCTGGTCTTCATCGTAGACGAGTCAGAACAAGTCCTCCTGCTCGCTCACCCCCGCCGGCAGGGGATGTGGGAAGTCGTGAACGGTTCGTTAGAGGCGGAAGAGACGCTTTTGGCCGCGGCGCTCCGCGAGACGCGCGAGGAAGTCGGGCCGGATGTCCGCGTCCGCCCCCTGGGGGTGGTGCACGCTTATACTTTCCACTTTGACGAGAACGTGCCCTATATGCTCAGCCTGGGCTACCTCATGGCGTACGAGGGCGGAGCGATTCAACCCGGCGATGACATGCGCGGGAGCCGGTTCCGCTGGTGGGGCCTGGAAGAAATAGCCGAGGCGAGCGTCCAGATTATTGTCCCGCCCAATCAGAAGTGGCTCATGAAGCGAGCCGTCGAACTTTACCGCCTGTGGAAGGAGCAAACGGTCGAGCTTCAACCTGAGCTGAGCTTCACAGCCAAAAACAAGTATGCCCTGTCAGCCGATCCCGAAACAGAGAGAGCGGCTAGCCATCCGTCGTAAGCTATACGTTATCTGCCATCGGCTATCGGCTATCGGCCATCGGCTCCATGCCTGCCTCCGACCTCCGCGCCCGCCTGCAACGGCTTCGCGTCCAAAAGATCAAGCGCGAGCCGCCAAGCGCGCCGTCCGTCGCCCCCGCGCCCTCGCGTCCTCGCCCCCCGGCGGTCTCGTCCGATTTGCCGGGGAGAGAAATTACGACCCGCCTGGGCGGCTTCCAACTCGTCGAGAATTTCTACGCGCTCGACCATCAACATGGCCCAGTGCGGTTTGGCGACTTATTCGCGCACAATTCAACCACCGCCGCGCGCCTCGCCCGCGACGAGGCCCTCGCCGGCTGTGACCTGCGCTCGCTGGCCTTCCTCGACACGGAGACCACCGGTCTCGCCGGCGGCGCCGGGACGTTGGTCTTCCTCGTCGGCCTCGGCCTGTTCGAGGGCGATCAATTTGTCCTGCGCCAGTATTTCATGCGCGACCCCGGCGAGGAAGAGGCTCTGTTGAACACCCTGGTCGCCGACCTCGACGGGCGCGCCGGCTGGGTCACATTCAATGGCCGTTCGTTCGACCTGCCTCTGCTGGAAACACGGTTGACGATGATCGGCCAGCGCGGCGCGCTGGGCCGGCGCCCGCACCTCGACCTGCTCCACCCGGCCCGCCGCCTGTACCAGCGCCGCCTGCCCTCTTGCAAACTTGGCGAGATCGAGTCTTCCATCTTCCACATCATCCGCGAGCAGGACGACGTCCCCGGCGAACTTATCCCGCAGATGTACCTGGATTACCTGCGCACAGGCGACCCCAGCGACATGCGCCGTGTGATCTACCACAACGCGATGGACGTCCTCTCCCTGGTCACGCTGGCGACTCACTTATTGGCGGTCTTCTCCACCCAATTCTCCAATCTCCACGCGAAGCGTCCACGCGAAGCGTCCAACCTTCCTCCCCCCACCCTCCACCCCGAAGACCTCCTCCGCCTCGCCCGCTGGCACGACGACAACCACCGCCCGGCCGAAGCCGAATCGGCTTATCGCCGTGCGCTCGAAGGCCAGCTGTCGCTTGAGGCCCGCCGGGATGGGTTGACCCATCTGGCCGCGCTGCTCAAAAAGCAAGACCGCCGGGCCGAGGCGGCTCCGCTGTGGGAACAGTTGGCCTCGTTTACCCTCGACGACCCGGCGCCGTTTACCGAACTCGCCAAGTTTTACGAATGGCACGAAACCGATATACTCCAGGCCATCGCCTGGACCCGGCGCGCGCTGAACATCGTCAACGCCGGGCCGCGCGGTTGGCCGCGCGCCGAGGCCGCCGCCGCCCTGCAGCATCGGCTGGAACGACTGCAAACCAAAAGAGGCGCATAAGGGCGAGTCTCTACCCGACATTATCCTATGAATATCCGCACCCTCACTTACTTCGTAGACCCCTCCTTCCCCGTCGTCGCCGACCGGATGGCGGCGGCGGGAAGAGTCCTGTCCAGCATGAAGAGCGCCCTCAAGGACGCGGGCTATAGCGTCCAAATGCTGCGCCTGGCCTCGACGCCGTTTCCACAAGTCGTCGGCGGCGACGCCGCGAGGGTCGTCGCCTTCGCGCAGGACCTGGAAGCGGCGTGCTTCGTCAACGAAATTGACTACGCCGCCCTCGGCCCGGCGCGCCCGCATGACCCGCCAGAGCTGTGCGCGGCGATTCCGGATGCCATCGCCGCGGCCCAGAACGTCATGGCGTCCGTCATCATCGCCGACCCCCTGGCAGGCGTCAGCCTGCCTGCCGTGCGCCAGGCGGCGCAGGTCATTCAGCGCTGTTCCACGCTCTCGCCGGATGGCCTCGGCAATCTGCGATTTGGCGCGCTGGCCAACGTCCCGGCCGGGTCGCCGTTTTTCCCGGCGGCGTATCACGACGGGCATACGCCGATCGTCTCCATCGGCGTCGAGGCAGCCGATCTCGCGGTGAGCGCGTTCGAGCGGGCCGCCACCCTGGCCGAAGCCCGCGCCAATCTCATCCATGCGATTGAAGCCGAGGCTCAGAAAGTCTCACAAATCGCCAGAAAGGTCGGCGGGGTGCGCGGCCTGCAGTTCGGCGGGATAGACTTCTCGCTCGCGCCCTACCCTGACGCGACCCGCTCCATCGGCGCCGCGTTCGAACGCCTCAGCGGCGGCAAAGTTGGGGAGCACGGCTCGCTCGCGGCCGCGGCCTTCATCGCAGACGCGCTGGGCCGGGCCCGCTTCAAAAACGTCGGCTTCTCCGGCCTCTTCCTGCCCGTTTTTGAGGACTCGGTGTTGGCGGCGCGGGCGGCGGAAGGCGTTTTAACGACGAATGATCTTCTGCTCTACTCGAGCGTGTGCGGCAGCGGACTGGACACGGTGCCCCTGCCGGGCGACATGACCGTCGAGGCCCTCGCCGCCATTCTGGTGGACGTCGGCGCGCTGGCCCTCCGGCTGAACAAGCCCCTCACCGCGCGCCTGATGCCCATCCCCGGCAAAAAGGCCGGAGACGAGGTGAAGCTCGACTTTCCCTACTTCGCCCCCACGCGCGTCCTTGCCCCGCGCGCCTCGGCGCTGGGCGGGCTGTTCGCCGGTAACGAGGCCTTTGACCTGGCGCCCCGATCAAGGTAAAGGAGTTGCATGTCTACTGACGAAACCTTTCTCGTCCTCGGCGGCGGCGGGATGGTCGGCGCGCAGGTGGTGGATCAGGTCGCACGCAACCTGGCGCCGCGCCGCATCATCATCGCCTCGCTCTACCAGCAGGAAGTCCGCGAGGCCGTTTCGCGCTTCAGCCGCGAGTACCCCGCGGTGCACTTCATCGGCTTCTGGGGCGACGTGTTCCTGCGCGCGGAATGGAACTCGCACGACCGGCGGCGCAAGATCACGCGCGCCCAACTCCTGGACTCGCCGGAGCACTGCGCGGAGTTATACGCCGATCTGTTCGGCGATTTCGAGGCGGCCTACGCCCGGTCGCAGCTCGTCCAGCTCGTCCTGGAGCATAAACCCAACGTCATCGTGGACAGCATTAACACTGCCACGGCCATCAGTTACCAGGACGTGTACACCGCCTCGGTCGTCGCCAGGCAGCAGTTCGCCGCGCTGGAGGCGCAGTTGACCTCAGGCGGCGCAGCCGGGGCCGCGCGGGCGCTGGACGTCCTGCTTATCTCGCAATCCGTCCCGCAGCTCATCCGCCACGTGCTGTTGATCCATCGCGCCATGGTCGAGGCCAAAACCCGCCTGTATCTCAAGATCGGCACGACCGGCACCGGCGGCATGGGGCTAAACATCCCCTACACTCACTCGGAGGACAAGCCCTCGGCCAAGCTGATGACCAAGACCGCGGTTGCCTTTGCGCAAACCGGGCTGCTGTTCCTCATGGCGCGCACCTACGGCGGGCCGATTGTCAAGGAGATCAAGCCGGGCGCAATGATCGGGTACGCCGACATCACCCGGCGCACTATCCGGGAACGCGGCAAGCCAGTCTGCCTGTTCACCAGCCGGAGCGAGCCGTTAGGCGACTCGCTCGTCCTGCACCAGCCGGAAGAAGACTATGAGAACCTGGGCAAACTGCAAATGGTCGTCGCCGACACGGGCGAGAACGGCCTGTTCACCAAAGGCGAGTTCGAGGCGATCACTCACCTGCGCCAGATGGAGTTCATCACGCCCGAGGAGATCGCGCGGCAGGCCGTGCTGGAGATCAAGGGGAGCAACACCGGCTACGACGTGATCGCCGCGATTGACGGCGCGGTGATGAACCCGACCTACCGCGCCGGCTACCTGCGGCACTTCGCGCTCGAAGAGATCGCCCGCCTCGAAAAAGAGACCGGCACGCACTCGGTCGCGCTCGGCCAGTTAGGCCCGCCCGAACTCGGCAAGCTGCTGTGGGAGGCGCACCTGCTCAAATTGAAGTTCGGCTCGCTCAGCGCAGTGCTGGCGCAGCCCGCCGAGGCGCTGTCGACGGCGACCTTTGCGCTCGTGGAGGCCGACGCCAACCTGCGGCAGACGATCACCTCGGTGGGCCTGCCCCTCCTCACGCCCGACGGCTGCGCGCTCATTCGCGGCCCGTTCATCCGCATCCCCGAAGCGCCGGGCCAGAACCGCGTCCCGCTCACGCCAGAGAATGTCGAGCAGTGGGCCGCCAAAGGCTGGGTGGATTTGCGCCCCAGGAACTTCGCGCGCTGGCGGGAGCGTTTCAACCGGATGGAGCGCGAAGCGCACAAGCTGCGGGGGCGCGGCTCCGCCGCCGTCACCCGCCAGGCCTATCTCTCGGACGATATTTCCATCGGCGCGGTGGTCGGCTGGATCTTCAATAACGAAATGGGAGCGTACCGGATCAAATAGGGGTGTATAATCCGAGCAGAGTCGAGGTGAACTATGAGTGTACGGCCGGGACTGGCGCCCTCCGCTTCGTCTGCACAGGGGCAACTGATTTTCCCGGAACGGGATGGACAGCCGATGGGCGAGACAGGATTCCACGTCAAAAGCATACTCGCGCTGGTCGCTGCGCTGGAGAGCCGCTACCGTCAGCAAGAGGCTTACGTCGGCGCGAATATGTTCGTTTATTACGATCCTGGTGATCCGGCGGAAGTGGTCTGCCCGGACGTTTTTGTAGCCTTCGGGGTGCGCCGCGGCGAGCGGCGTATTTGGAAAGCGTGGGAAGAAGGTAAAGTCCCTGACGTCGTGTTCGAACTCACCTCCAAAAGCACGCGCCGTGAAGACCGTTACACGAAACCGGCTGTTTACGAAAGCCTCGGCATTCGGGAGTATTTCCTGTTTGACCCCGAAGGGGATTATCTCAAACCCCGCTTGCAGGGTTTTCGTCTGACCGAGGATGGCTATCAGGCTTTGAGCGGCGAACGGTTGTCGAGCGACGCCTTGCGGCTAGAAATCTTCGCGGAAGACTACCTGCTCCGGTTGTATGACCCGGCCAGCGGCGAGGTTTTGCGCACGCCAGCCGAATACGAAGCGGCGGCGCGCAATGCCGAGGTAGAGCTCGCCCGCCTGCGCGCCGAACTGGAACGATTGAAAAAAGGTGAGAAGTAGCCAGTTTGATTTTGGGCTTGACACTTGCACGGATTTGCAGATAATCTCTACAACTAAATCAGACACAGGCTGTGACGGAGGAAAGTACGCGGGCGGAACCGATCAGGGAGGGCAGGCCGCCGCCTGAGAGCCTGCCCCGGCAGAACCCCGCCGAAGTTCCCTCCTGAGCCGCGCAGTGAAAGCAGATAGCGAATAGCAGATAGCAGCTGGTTAACAGCAACGTGCCATAGGCTATTTGCTATCAGCGATAAGCCATCTGCCAGTAGCCGCCGCCGGAAGTTCGCCGTTATCCGAACAGCCAATCGCGAGAGCCGGTAAGTAGTAATTGGTAATTGCTGTTGGCGTAATGAGAGGGCTGTAGGGGTAATCCGCCTGCCCCCCGCAGGGGGGGTGCGATTACCCTTGAAGGCCAAACCGGGTGGTACCACGGGAGTTGTGCGACTCTCGTCCCTGTGTGGGACGGGAGTTTTTTATTTTTGAACGTGCGACGCACTCGCGCAGCGGACGAAGTGAGTGCGTCGCGTGTGACACGTGATGAGCGAAAAAAGATCGGAGGCAGAATGCTCGACCAGTTGAACACTATCGAAAAAGAAGCCCTCGCCGCGCTCGAGGCCGTGGCCGACTCCGCCGCGCTGGAACAGTGGCGTGTGACTCATCTCGGACGGAGCGCGCCGCTGTCGAACATCCTCGGCGACCTGGGCAAACTCTCGAAAGAAGAGCGCCCGGTCGTCGGCAAGCGCAGCAACGAAGTGAAGCGCGCGCTCGAGGAAGCGCTGGCCGCCAAAGTCGAGGCCTTGCGCCGCGCCGAGATGGAACGCGCCATGACGGCCGGGGCGGTGGACGTGACCCTGCCGGGCCGTCCCCTCCCGCGAGGCCGCCTGCACCCGAACACCGAGACCTTGCGCAAAATCTACGCGGTGTGGGCGGAAATGGGGTTCCAGGTGTACCGCTCGCGCGAAGTTGAGACGGACGACTACAACTTCGGCTTGCTGAATATCCCGCCTTATCACCCGGCGCGTGATATTTGGGATACGTTCCATACCACGACGCCTGGGGTGCTCCTGCGCACCCACACCTCGCCCGGCCAGATTCATGCCATGCGCGAGTTCTGCCCGGCGCCCATCCGCGTGATCCTGCCCGGCATGTGTTACCGCTATGAGCAAATGGACGCGCGTCATGAGGCTCAGTTCCTTCAAGTCGAGGGTCTCGCGGTGGGCAAGCACATCACGCTGGCTAATCTCAAGGGCACGCTCAGCGACTTCGCCCGCCGCCTGTTCGGCCAGAAGGTGCGCACCCGGTTCTACGGTGACTACTTCCCCTTCACCGAACCGTCGGGGACAATGGACATAGAGTGTTTTGTCTGTGACGGGAAGGGCTGCCCGGTGTGCCAGCACAGCGGCTGGCTGGAGATCCTCGGCTGCGGCATGGTGCATCCCGTCGTGCTCCAGAACGGCGGCTACGACCCAAACGTCTATTCCGGCTTCGCCTTTGGCATGGGCCCGCAGCGGATTACGATGTTGATGCACAAGATCGAGGACATCCGGTATTTCTTGCAGAACGACCTGCGGTTCCTGGAGCAATTTTAGTCATTGGCGATTGGTAATTACCAATTACCAAGTTACCTTATCCAACAAGGAAACTGTGATGAAAGTACCGCTCAGTTGGCTCAAAGACTTCGTACACATCACCCTCTCCCCCGAAGAACTGGCCTACAAGCTCACCTTCGGCGGGATGGAGGTGGAAGATATTGAATACGTGGGCCTGGCTCCCCAAAACGGGAACATTGACGGCCTGCCGGCGCGCGGTCCCGGCCGCAAGGCGAAGGGCCTGGCGTGGGACCCCGCGAAAATCGTGGTCGCCGCGATCCTCGAAGTGATGCCGCACCCCAACGCAGACCGTCTCACCCTCCTGCGCCTCGACGACGGTTCAGGCAAAGAGCAGACGGTGCTGACCGGCGCGCCCAACCTGTTTCAATACAAGGGCGCGGGGCCGCTGCCCAAGCCCCTCAAGGCCGCCTACGCCCGCGAAGGCTCTGTCTTGTACGACGGCCACCAGCCGGGCCAGGTGCTGATGACGCTCAAGAGGACGAAGATTCGCGGGGTCGAGTCCTATTCGATGGTGTGTTCCGAGAAAGAACTTGGCCTCTCCGACGAGCACGAGGGCGTCATCGAGCTTGACGACGACGCGCCGGTGGGCCTGCCGCTCGCCGACTACATGGGCGACGTCGTCTTCACCGTGAAGACCAACCCCAACATGGCGCGCAACATCAATGTGTATGGCGTGGCGCGCGAGATTGCCGCGCTCACCGGGCAGAAACTCCGTCCGCCCTCATACACAATTCACGCCCAGGGCCCTAGCATCGAGGGACAGATTCAATTACAAATTACCAATCCCGACTTAAACCCGCGCTTCACCGCCGCGCTCATCCAGGGGGTGAAGGTCGGCCCCAGCCCCTACTGGGTCCAGCGCCGCCTGCGCCTGGCCGGGATGCGCCCGATCAACAACATCGTGGATGCGACCAACTACGCGATGCTCGAAATCGGCCAGCCGTTGCATGCGTTTGACTACGACCGGCTGGTAGACAGGGCGAAGGAAGCCGGAGTCAGGCCGCCCACCATCATCACCCGGCTGCCGCACCCGGGCGAGACGCTGAAAACGCTGGACGGCGTTGAGCGCAGGCTGGATGATTTCACCATCCTCGTCTGCGACACGCAGGGCGCGCTTTCCATCGGCGGCGTGATGGGCGGCTCGGAATCCGAGGTGAGCGAGGCGACGGCGAACGTCCTGCTCGAAGGCGCGGCCTGGGAGTTCATCAACATCCGCCGGACCCTGCAGGCGCAAAAACTCCAGTCGGAGGCGGGCTATCGCTTCTCGCGCGGCGTGCACCCGGCGATGACCGTGCGCGGCGTGAGCCGGGGCATCGAGCTGATGCGCCAGTGGGCAGGCGGTACAATCGCGGCCGGCCTCGCGGACGAATACCCCAAGCCGGCCCCGACAGTCGTCGTGGACCTTCCTCCCGCCGAGGTCGAGCGCCTCCTCGGCCTCCGCCTCGGCGTAGAGGAGATTGTGGGGATTCTGGAGGCGCTGGAATTCAAATGTGAGGTTACGCAATACGCAATACGCATTACGGTTCCTGACCACCGCCTCGACATCGGCGTGGGCGTGGTGGGGCGGGCCGACCTCGTCGAGGAGATCGCGCGTATCTACGGCTACGAGCGCATTCCCGAAGCGCAGATGAGCGACACCCTCCCGCCGCAGCGGGGCGACCCCGGCCTCGAACTCGAAGAGCGGGCGCGCGACCTGCTCGTGAACGCGGGCTTGCAGGAGATCGTGACTTATAGCCTGACCTCGCCCGACCGCGAGCGCCGCCTGCTCCGCGAGGACACGCCGCCAGACGACCGGCCCTACGTCACGCTCGTCAACCCGATTGTGGCGGATCGCGTGGCAATGCGCCACACGCTGCTCGGCAGCGTGCTCGAAGTGCTCGCGTCGAACAGCCGCGTGCGCGACCGGCTGGCGCTGTTCGAAATCGGCCCGGTGTATCTGGCGCAGGAGGGCGAGGCGCTGCCCGACGAGCCGCGCCGCCTGGCGATTGCGCTCACCGGCCCGCGCGACCCGCTCACCTGGCAAGAGGCTGACGCCAACCGCAACCTCATGGACTTCTTCGACCTCAAGGGCGTCGTCGAGGCGCTGACCGAGGGGCTGCACCTCGCCGGCGTCACCTACGAGGCGGGGTCGCACCCCACGTTCCTGCCGGGCCGCACCGCGCGGATGCAGATTGACGGTCAACACGCGGGCTGGCTGGGTGAACTGCACCCGCTCGTGCGCGAGAAGTTTGATTTACCCCCTCAGGCGGTGCTGGCGGCTGACCTCGACCTGGAACGGCTGCTCTCCAAAGTAGACGAGCGCCACGCCGTCAACCCCGTGCCCGAGTTCCCGCCAGTGAAGGAAGACCTGGCGGTGATCGTGGACGAGAAAACGCCTGGCGCGCGCGTGCAGGCTGTCATCGAAGCCGCCGGCGGCGACCTGTTAGTTGACGTGACACTCTTCGACCTCTATTATGGCGAGCAAATCGGCGCGGGCAAGAAGAGCCTCGCCTACCGCTTGACTTACCAGTCCCCCGACCGCACGCTCACCGACGCGGAGGTAGCCAAAGTGCGCGAGAGGATTGTGAAGAGGTTGAGGGAGGAAGTGGGGGCGGTGTTGAGAGGGTAAGCCAGACGCCGGGTATCTGGCGCGCAGGCAGACCGACGCGGTTTCCCAAACCGCGTCGGTCTCTTTTTCAGTGTGCTACAATTCCGCCTATGGCTGACCAAAACGAGCCGCTGCCCGACGCCTCCGAGTCCAGTTCCGCTGTCGAGCGCGCCATTGCCTTCGGCGTGGACATTACGCTGCTGATTGAAAACCTGCGCTATCCGCCTACTGAACGCCTGCGCCGAGGGGAACAGGTTCTCAAATCGGTCGTCGCTTTTATAGATGAAGTTCAGCGCGCCAGACAACGATCAAAGGATAGGCCGTGAGAGCGACAGAGATCGAAGCCATTTTAACCCGCCTCAGCCACGGGCAGATCGAGTTCGTTGTCATTGGCGGCGTGGCGGCCCTGGCTCATGGCTCAGCGCGGGTGACATTCGACGTGGATGTTTGCTACCGGCGCACGGATGAGAACGTCGAGCGTCTATGCCAAGTCTTGGCGCCGCTTCATCCCACCCTGCGCGGCGCTCCGCCCAATTTGCCCTTCAAATTTGATGCGCCAACGGTGTTGGCTGGACTGAATTTTACACTCAGCACTGATCTTGGCGACTTGGATCTGTTAGGGGAGGTAGCCGGCCTGGGAGACTATGAGGCGGCGCGGTCCGCGTCCGAAACCCTCGCCCTTTACGGTTTGCCAATGCAAGTGCTTACACTGGAAGGACTGCTGGCTACCAAACGCGCCGCGGGCCGCCGAAAAGATACTGAAGCGATTGTCGAACTCGAAGCCCTGCTCGAACTCAGAAAACGCCCGCCGGAATAGCAGCCTGACCGTACGCTCACCGACGCGGAGGCAGCCAAGGGCGCGAGAGGATTGTGAAGAGGCCGAAGGAAGAAGTGGGAGCGGTCCCGCGAGGATAAAGGAGGAGGTAGGAATGGATGCTTGGAGGCTAAAAGGGAGGGCTGGACCTCATTTATGGATGGGCTGCACCTCTCCATACAGTAGCGACTTAGGCAGGTGGCGGTGGATAACACGTAAAAGTATAGCCCCACTAAAGACAAGAAACGATAGAAGTGCTATTAGCCGCACGATTATGCTCACGGGCGTAGTCCAAGAGACCAGCCATAAGTACATCGTTGCCAGCACTATGAATACCAAAGACACAATAATAGTAGCAGGATCGATCTGCTGCCGAAGCGATAAACCAAAGCAACCGCAGCCTGTTGGAAGCTTGTGTCTGAGAGCCGTCAACTTGATCATCAGAAAAAAGATGAACAACGCCAAGTTGACTGTCGCAACCACGATTTGGAACAAGCCTGAGATCAAGAGGAACGCAAAGAGGATTTCTGCCCAAGGTATGACTGCACTTGCCAGAGGAACGCTCCAGGGCGGTAACAAGCGTATAGCACGTAATGCCGCTGAAAAATATCCTGGGTTGTCTAGTTTCGTGAACCCCGCCGCCATCAGCAGTGCAGCGAAGTAAACTGAAAGCATGAATGCCAACATATTTTCAAACAACAACCTCTTAATGCTCCGGTAAGGCTAGTAATCCGTCAAGTTGATTTGGATGGATACCTCCCTCCGCTCGCGGCGGATTTGCAATCCGCCGCCGGACGCTTCGCGCAAATCCGGCGGGAGCAGAGTCCATCTTGATCAGATGAACAGCGTACTAGAGAAAATTTGGGAATGGGGGAAGTTCTAGTGTTTTTCTTTGTCCATACCGTTATCTATGTCAGGTTTAAAATCGAACCGGACAGTGAAGAGCGAATGGCTGAGGTCGAATTCTTTGAATAATTGGGCCAACTTCTCTCGGGGGAGTTGCAGGATTTCATTTGTATATGGATTCCGCATCGTAAGTCCTGTAAAATCTTCTCGCCTTAAGATATCGCCTAGTGACATTGCCTTGCCACTTTCGAGCAACGCTTTTCCATCAGGGTCATTTTTCGCAAATTCCTCAGGGGAGGTTAGCTCGACGAATACTGCAACCGTGCCGGGTTTGCCTTTATGAATTGTTCTTTTCTCTTCCAGTTTGATTGACATAGGGCTCTCCTTATAGATCAAAATCACGACCGCCGGGCGCGGCGCACCACCTCGCGCCGCTCGTGAACTCCCAGTTTCTCCAAAATGCGCTGAGAGTGATTGCGGACGGTGGCATGGCTTAATCCAAGCGCACTGGCAATCTCACGATCAGTCTTTCCCTCCGCCAGGTGTCTCAGCACCTCGCGCTCCCGCGCCGTCAAGTCAATAGGCCGGAAGGCCTCCGCCAGCACCTCGCGCGGGAACACTAGATACCCGGCCATCACCGCCGCGACAGCCGCGAGCGTTTCTGCCTCGCTGGCTTCGCGCGGTAGGCAGGCATTGGCCCCGGCGCTGGCGGCATCGGCCTGAAAGAGGGGATCAGCAGCGTGGCGGGAGAAAATGATGACCTTGATATTCGGCCAGCGGGAGAGGATCGCCCGGCACAGGGTCAGGCTCTCGTACTCGGTGAAATTCGGGCCGACCACCGCCAGGTCGGGCGTGAGCACGCCGGAACGCTCCATAGCCTCCGCGAGGCTGTGAGCATGGGCCAGCACCACACACCCATTCTTGCTCAAGTAGTCATCTACGCCTTCGCAGAAAAAGGACGAGGTGTCGAAGGCGATTATTATGATAGCACCCCCTTAATCAACAAATCCCTCAACAGACATAATACGCTGTTGAGGGGTAGAGGTGACCGGCCGGTGTGATGGGCGATGGAGGCAAGCCTCAGCAGCCCCACCCTTGGACTCTGGGCTTTTCGAGCCTAACCTTGCTACGGCGTGTACCTCGTCACCCCGCCGCTGGTGGCGAACCAGACTGCGCCTGCCGCATCCACGTAAATATCGTTGACGTTGGGGTGGATCAGGCCGTCTTTGACGTCGAAGTCATCCCAGCCGTCGGCGTCGAGCCGTGCCGCGCCCCTGTCGGCCAGGCCGAACCACAGGCTGCCGTCGGGCGCGAGCGTGACCGAGTGCACGTCATCCCAGGGCAAGTCGGAATTCTCGGTAGAGAAGCGTTCCCACTTCCCGTCAGCGTAGCGATAAACGCCGTCCCCGTAGGTTGTCACCCAGATCGCGCCGTCGGCGGCCTCGGCCATGTCTGAGACTTCTACGTCGAAGGTGAACGGGTCGCCGGCCGCGTAATGGAACCAGGCGCCGCCGGGGCCGAGACGGCTGAGGTTGGTCTCGCTCGCCGCCCACATCGAGCCATCGGAGGCGGCGAAAAGGACGCGAATAGTGTCTCCGGCGAGGCCCACGTTTTCGGCGTTATAGATTTGCGTGACGGTCTGGCCGTCGAACAAGGCTATGCCTGCCTCGGTCCCAATCCAGGCCCGCCGAACGTCCTGCTCAAAAGCCAGGGCCGTGACCACGTTGGAGGGCAAGCCCTCGGCGGTCGTGACGTGCGTCTCCGCGCCATCGGGAGTGATGATCCACAAACCGTTATCCCATTCAGTCGTCCAGACATTCCCCTCGTCGTCGAAGGCCAGAGGCGCGCCCGGCAGGTCAGGCCCCGCAGACCAGGTTTCCTGGGCGGGGTCGAAGACATCCACGTAATCGCCGTATTCCTGCACGAACCACAATCGGCCATCGGGCGCAGGCAGGATCGCGCCGACGGCAGCCAGCCCTGGGACGTTGGGCGCGTACCAATGAGTGAAATCGCCTGAGTAAAGCACAACGCCCTCCCCGTCGGTGCCAAAATACAGGTTGCCGTCGCCGTCAAT
>DAOTXG010000149.1:0-7799 GCA_034435515.1 Anaerolineales bacterium | reverse complement strand
GTTGACGGCGGCGAGGAGGGAGGCCAGACCGGGGCTGGCGATGGGGCCAGCCGGAAGGCCGGCGACGTAATAGGTATTGTACGGGCTGGCGATGGCGCGGAAGTCGAGGCCGGCGACGCCCGGCCACCAGTCGGCGGGTGTGGCGATGGCGTATTGCACGGTGGCGTCTATTTCGAGCGGCTGGCCGATGGTCAGACGGTTGTAGATGACGGAGGCGATGAGGGGGCGCTCGTCGTCCACGACGGCTTCGCGTTCGATGAGCGAGGCCACCGTGACAGCCTGATAAAGATTTAGCCCGCGCGCCGCCGCCTGGTCACGGTAGTCGGTTGGGAGATGGGCTTCAAAGTTGTTGAGCAGGGTCTGGATGACTTCGGGGGCGGCAGCGTCCGGGCGGAAAAGGTAGGTATCGGGGAACAGAAAGCCTTCGAGGGAGGCGCCGGGAGGCAGGTCGCCGCTGAAAGTGTAACCGGTGTGCGCCGCCTCCGGCCCGGCGAGGGCGAGAAATTCGTCGCGTGAGACGGCCAAATGGGGGTTGGCGCTGAGGGCTTCGGCCATCTGTTCGAGCCGCCAGCCCTCGGTGAGGCGGACGACAACCTGCCGCTCGCGAGCGTCGGCGAGCGCCGCGGCGATTTGCCTGACGGTCATCGTCTGGTCCAGGGCGAATTCACCGGCCTCGATGTGGTTGTCCAGGCCGGTATAGCGGAGATAGAAATTGAGCAGGCGCGCATCCGCGACCAGTCCCAGCGCGGCGAGTTGTTGGGCGACGTCGGCGGCGGAAGCGCCCGGCGCGACGGCGACGATAACCGGCGTTGGGTCAGGCCCGGCGGGCGCAGTCAGGTCGGCGACGTGGGCCGAGAGATAAGTGGCGAGCAGAAAACTTTCGAGCGGGTTCAGGTCGTCGGCTGCGGGGCCAAGGTCACGCGCCGCTGTCCCCAGCCGCAGCAGCACGACGATGCCGAGCGCGACGAACGCGCCGACGGCAAGCACAAAGATAAAGAAGCGGCCCAGGAGATTGGCGCGCTTTCTACGCTGTTTGATCGCGTCTCGGATGCGCATCGAGGTAGCTCTGGAGGAGCGCGGCGGCGGCCGTCGCGTGAATTTGCTCACGGCGGGCGCGGCGCTTTTTGCCGCCGGCCAGGAGGGCGCTTTGCGCCTCCCCCGTGGAGAAACTCTCGTCGTAGGTGACGACAGGCAGTCGGGTGAGGGCGCGAATGGCGGCGGCGAGCCGCTCGGCTTTGCGGGCCTGCGGGCCGACGCGGCCGGCGGCGTCGAGCGCCTGGCCGACGAGGATCATGTCGGCCTGATGCTCGGCGGCCAGGGCGGCGATGCGCGCGGCGTCTTTGTCGCGCGCTTCGTGCGTGAGCGTGGCGAGCGGGCGGGCGACGGTTCCGGTCGGGTCGGAGAGCGCCAGGCCGAGTTTTTTTTCGCCGGGGTCAATGGCGAGAATACGCATCTTGCCCCTATTTTATTGGTTTGCGACGACGACTTCAATGCGGAAGGCGAGGCCGGGGAGGCGCGCGAACCACGCGGCGTACCACGCCGGCTGGAGCTCGATGCGCGGCGGTTGGGCGAGCGGGAGGCTGGCGAAGAGCGCGCTGCTGACGTCTCGGATAGGCTGACCCCGCGCCACGCGCTGCACGGACTCGCGGTCAATGCGTGGGACGGCGGCGCCCGTAGCAGTCACCGTGAAGTGAACGCGGCCCTCGGCGTCGAGCGTCATGGCCGGATCCCGCGTGAAGTGCGCTGGGGTCTCGAGCAAGGCTTCGTCGGCCTTGACTTGCGCCTGCAAGGCGGACTGCGCTGCGAGACGAGCGTCGTTTTCGTCTACGACCACGCCAGAGGCAGCCAGGCGAAGCGTCAGGCCAACCGTATCGGCGGCCTCGCCAATGCTGTGGTCGTAGGTCTCGGCGATGACCTGGGTGAAGGTGATGGACGCAGGAACGAGAAACTCGCCGGGCTGGAGTTGAGAGCGAACGGCCTCGGCGGCGGACTCTTGGAGTTTGTCCATCAGTTGCGCGCGGACGAGGGCGCGGTCGGCGGCGGCGACGGCGGCTTTTTGCGTCACCTGGCCGTTTTGCGTCGCAGTCGGATTGGTGACGGCGAGCTGCAAGCCGAGCGGGCCGTCAATGGCGTTGATAAGTCCGCCGGGGACGTTGCCTTCCGGGCCAGGCGCGACGGCCTGGATTGGCGCCTCGACTGTGGCGCCGAGGCGGCCTTCGACGGCGACGGCGCGGGTCGTGACAAACCGCACGGCTGCGCCCCGGGTGGTGCGGACGCCCGTGCCTTCCAGGATGGTCGCCGGCGCGCCGACGAGGTTGGTAAACACCACTGCGCCAGTCGCGTGGGCGCTGGGCACGTCTTTGCTTCCGGTCGTCGGCGCGAGGCCGGAGTCTTCGACTTCGACGCGGACGACGCGCGCAGGGATGAAGCCGGACGGCTGGACCTGTGTCACACGAGGATCGGCGACGACGACGGCGCTGGCGCTGATGGCGCGCGTGGCCGGCGTCAGCCCGATGGTCGCCGAGGGAATGAGCGCATAGGCGAGCGCCAGCACGCCGCTGAGTCCCATCAGAAAGACCAGCGTTTTGAGCGTCCACGCGGCCCAGGTGGGAAAGGGGCGGGACGGCGCGGGCGCAGCCGGGCGGAAAGCCTGCGGGTCAGGCGGCGGCTGGCGGCGTTCGGGGCGGAGGCGCGGAACCCGGCTGCGCCAGCGCATTTTCCGGCTGTCCTCGACGGTGTCGAACACGGGCACGCCAAGGTCGGCGGCGTATTCGCGGATTTCGTCGTCCCCGGTGACCAGCCCCAGATGCGCGCCCAGGCGATGAGCGTGGCGGTGCAGGAGCACCAGGTCGAGGCGGCGAGGCAGCACGCGCCCGCGCGGGGGCCAGACGAGCAAGACGCGTTCGGTCTGCACCCAGCCCATCTTGTCGCGGGCGGAGATGAAATCGTCGTGCGGGTCGAGGTGGAGGATTTGTTCTTTCATGTCTGCCAGGGAATGGCTGCGGCGTGCGAGAGGCGCAGAGTATTAGCCTCGGCCCAATGCGAGTTCGATGCCGTCTAAGATTTCTTCAAGCGAGTGATAAGAAATTTGCCTTATCTTTTCAGTGAGTGAGAGTCGGTCCAGCGTGACTATCTGGGAGACATTAGCGACAGAGTCGCGGGGGAGGCCCGTTTCCGCAGCGGCGAGAAAAACATTGCCGGGCACTTGGGCCAGATTTAGATTGGAGGTGACAACTACACAAATGACGGTGCGTATCCGGCTACGATTGAGTTCGTTGCCCTGCACGACAATGACAGGACGGCGATAACCAGGTTCAGAGCCAGTTGGTTCTGGCAGGTCAGCCCACCAGATCTCGCCCTGCTCGATCACCATTTCTCGTTGTCCAGCGCGCGCGCTTGCAGTTTGACTAATGCCGGGTCAATGGACGAATCTTCTGTAGCGTATATTGCGTTCAGGCGTTCGGTAATGTCTGAGAGCGGTTGGGATACTCGTCGGCGTTTCGCATTGCGCCGGTGTTCTTGCAGCAGTTGAGTGAGCAAGTCAAGCACAGTCACGCCCTCCGCTTCGGCCTCTTCACGAATTTCATCTGCCAGTTTCTCGGGGATTTGAAGATTGGTCATGGTTCGCTCCATCTATAGACGTATGAGGGCTGCAAGACCCTGCACACCTTACTTCTTCTTTATTTACTGCCCTAAAATTTGAGCTACCGTCGCCTTCACCAGCGCCAAGGCTTCATTCAATCGCGTGGGGTCTTTGCCGCCCGCCTGCGCCAGGGTGGGCTTGCCGCCGCCGCCGCCGCCGACGACTTTGGCGACTGCGCGGACGATCTGGCCCGCGTCGAGGCCGCGCTTCACCAGGTCTTCGGTGACCGAGGCTACGAAGTGCGGGCGGTTGTCAAACACTGAGCCGAGCACGACCACGCCCGAGGGCACACGGGCGCGGAACCAGTCTGTCATCTCGCGCAGGGTGTCGGCGTTGGCCTGTTTAATGACGCCCGCCAGCACTGGCACTTCATTCACCCGCTCGATCTTGTCGAGCATCGCTTCCAGTTCGCGCCGGGCAAGTTCGCGCCGCAAGCGGTCGTTTTCTTTCTGCATCGTGTCGCGCTCGTCAATCAACGCCAGCACCTTGCGGTCCACCTCGCCGACGTTGGCCTTGAGATAGGTGGCGACGTTTTCGAGCGCGGTCAGGCGCTGTTGTATCAGGTCCAACGCGGCGCGGCCCGTCACCGCCTCGATGCGCCGGATGCCCGCCGCCGCCGCTTCCTCGCTGACAAGGACGAACGGGCCGATGTCCGCCGTCTCGGGGACGTGCGTGCCGCCGCACAGCTCGAAACTGAACACTTCCGGCTCGCCGATTTGTATCGTGCGGACCGTTGCGCCGTACTTTTCACCAAAGAGCGCCATGGCCCCCGCGCGGATGGCCTGCTCGCGTTCCAGGTACTCGACGCGCACGGGATAATTGGCGAGGATCGCTTCGTTCACCAGCCGCGAAATTTGCTCCAGTTGTTCCTGCGTCAGCATCCCGTTGTGGTTGAAGTCGAAGCGCAGGCGGTCGGGCGCGACGAGCGAACCCGCCTGCCGCGTGTGCTCGCCGAGGATGTAGCGCAGCTCGGAGTGGAGCAGGTGGGTGGCGGTGTGGTTGCGCATGATGTCCCAGCGCCGGTCCTGATCCACGCTGGCCCAGGCCGGGTCGCCCACTTTCGGCGCGCCGGTCGTGACCACGCCGGCATGAACAATGAGACCCGCTGCGGCCTGGCGCACGTCGTCCACGCGGATTTCCCAGAGCGGCTCTTCGGCCTCGTCGTTTTCGTAGCGGGCGATGACGCCCGTGTCGGCGACCTGGCCGCCCGAGGCGATGTAGAAGCACGTCCGCCCCAAGACCACTTCCACTTTGTCGCCGGTCTTCGCGCTCTTCACGCTCTGGCCGTCTTTAAGCAGTGCGAGCACCGGCTCGTCGTCTAACTCCATCTGATTGTAAGGGTCGTACTCCACGCCCTCCGGGCTGAGCACGCCGGCGGCTTGCAGTTCTTTCGTCAGGCGGGTGTAATGCTCAATTTCCTTGCCGTCGCTCACCGCCACTTCGGTGCGCGAGGCTTCGGCGTGGGCTTCACGCGCTCGGGCAAAGCCCGCCTCGTCCACCTCCAGGCCGCGCTCGCGCGCGATGTCGCGGGTAATCTCGAGCGGCAGTCCATAGGTCGCGTAGAGGTTAAAGGCTTCCTCGCCGGCCAGCGTGGTCTCGCCGTGTTCCGCGAGATCGGTGAGCAGCGCGCCGAGGTTCGCCACGCCCACGTCCACCGTGCGCTGGAAGCGCTCTTCTTCGAGCGTGATGGTGCGGAGGATGGCGGAGCGATGTTGGACGAGTTCGGGATACGCCTCGCCATAGTTGGCGACGACGACCTCCGCGACGGGCGCGAGGAACGGCTCGTGGAAGCCCATCTTGCCGCCGAAGCGCGCCGCGCGGCGGATGACCATGCGGCAGACGTAGTTGCGCCCGGTGTTCCCCGGCGCCACGCCGTCGGCGATGAGAAAAGCCGCCGCCCGCGCATGGTCGGCGATGACGCGGTAGGGCGTGATGTTCGCCGCGCGCTCCGCGTCGGTGTGCCCGGTCATCGCCTGCACTTTATCCAACAGCGGCGAGAACAGGTCGGTCTTGTAGTTCGAGTCCACGCCCTGCATCACCGAGACGATGCGCTCGAGGCCCAGGCCGGTATCCACGTGCTTCTTGGGGAGGAGAGAAAGGTCGGCGGCCTGCGGGCCGGTGCGGTTGTACTGAATGAACACCAGGTTCCACAGTTCGAGGAAGCGCTGGCAGTCGCCGTTGACGCGGCAGACGTGGCCGGGCGCGCCCTGCTTGTCGCAATACTCGGGGCCGCGATCTATGTGGATCTCGCTGTCCGGGCCGCAGGGGCCGATCTCGGCCATCTCCCAAAAGTTCTCTTTGCGGCCAAAGAACAGCAGATGGCTGGGGTCGAAACCCGGTTGGCTGCGCCAGATTTCGGCGGCCTCGTCGTCGCGCGGGATGACGCCCTGTTCGTCCTCGAAGCACGTGGCCCAGAGTTTGTCCCTCGGCAGGCCGTAGACGTCGGTGAGCAGCTGCCACGCCCAGGTGATGGCCTCTTTCTTGTAGTAGTCGCCAAACGACCAGTTGCCGAGCATCTCGAAGAACGTGTGGTGCGAATCGTCGCGCCCGACGTCGTCGAGGTCGTTGTGCTTGCCGGCGACGCGCATGCACTTTTGCGCGTCGGCCACGCGGGTGTAGGGGCGCTGGTCGGCGCCGAGGAACACGTCCTTAAACTGCACCATGCCCGAGTTGGTAAACAGCAGCGTGGCGTCGCCGCCCGGCACCAGGGACATGGAGGGGACGATGGTATGCCCGTGCTCGGCGAAGAAATCGCAGAACGACTGGCGGATTTCTGCGCCGCTCATCGGGCGGGATGCCGGGGAAGGCTTTTTGGACATGCGTGAGACGCTCCATTCCAGAAGGTTCGCGCGTGATTATACGCCAGGGAGACGACGGATGACAAATGCGGAGGCGAGGTGAGTGTACTCAAAGCTTGTCCAGGGATTAACGTAGGAGCGGCTTGTAGCCGCGATGGTCGCGGTTGTCCGCTTCGCGCCACTCCCACTGACAAGGTTTGCGTGCACACAGGCGAGGTTGTTCATCAGAGAGTGAAGGCAGGCGCGATGGTATAATCCGCCAATAGTAGCGGAAGGACTCTTTATGGCTCGTTCTATTCAACTCCAGATGCCGTTCGATGTTTTGCAAGTCGCGCGTTTGACCGAAGATGAGTTGCGCCGCGAACTGGCCTTGCACCTTTTCCGTGAGCAAAAGCTTTCTTTTGGCAAAGCGCGCGAATTGGCTCAAATGAGCCCCTGGGCGTTTATGCACTTGCTTGGCAGTCGAGGTATAGCCATTCACTACGACATCGCGGAATATGAGGAAGATTTGCAGACCTTGAAAGCGCTGGGGCGGCTATGATTGTCGTTTCTAACGCCTCGCCGCTGGTCGCGCTGATTGATATTAACCAAAGCGCGTTATTGCCACAGCTGTATGGCCAGGTGCTGGTGCCTGAGGCCGTCTGGCAGGAGGTTTTTGAGCGCGGCGGAGATTACCCGCAGCGGAAAGAAATAGCGCAAGCGTCGTGGTTGGAGCGACGCGTTGTGGTTGACACGTTAACGGCTCGCGCCTTGCAAGAAAATTTGGATATGGGCGAGGCTGAGGCCATCACGCTGGCTGTGGAAGTCAAGGCCGATCTGCTGTTGATGGACGAACGCCTGGGCCGCCGCACTGCTCAGCACATGGGATTGAAAGTGACTGGTGTGATTGGGGTTCTGATTGAGGCCAAGCATAAGCAGTTGATATCCTCGATTAAGCCGTTGCTCGACGCCTTGCGTGATCAAGCCGGCTTTCGCGTGGGCGACGAGCTTTATCGTCGTGTGCTGAAAGACGAGGAGGAAGAATAGTGAATTTAGATGAGCAAGTAGCCTTGCTGATGCAGGGGACGGAATATGGCGACGAGGCCATCAAAGAGGCCATGACCCGCGAGCTGCGCGAGCGTCTGGCGCAAGCCGCGGCCGAGGGCCGGCCCCTGCGCGTTTACTGCGGCTACGACCCGACCTCGAAAGACCTGCACCTCGGCCACACCATCTCCATGCGCAAACTGCGCCAATTCCAGGACCTGGGCCACGAGGTCACGTTCCTGATCGGCAGCTACACGGCGCTGGTCGGCGACCCGTCGGACAAAAACAAGGCGCGCCCGATTCTGACTCAGGAGCAGGTGGCCGACAATTCGCAG
>DAOTXG010000148.1:0-7704 GCA_034435515.1 Anaerolineales bacterium | reverse complement strand
ACCGGTTGGAGGGCGGCCAACGGCAGGAGGTGTTGTTCGAGGACGACATCACCCGCCATCTGGCCGATTTCCAAAAAGTGGCGGTGCGGCAAGCCATCGGCCTTATCCGTGATTACGGCGGCTGTTTCATCTCCGACGTGGTGGGGCTGGGCAAGAGTTTCATCGGCGCGGCCATCGTCAAACATTTCGAAAGTGCCGAACGCGCCCGCCCGCTCATTCTCTGCCCCAAATCACTGGTGGAAATGTGGGAGCGCTACAACGAAGTCTACCGGCTCAATGCCCGCGTATTGTCCACCGGCTTCTTGCGTGAGGATGAAACTGCTGGCAACCTGCTCCTCAATGACGCCCGCTTCAAAGATCGCGATTTCGTGCTGGTGGACGAAAGCCACCACTTCCGCCACTCAGACACCCAGCGCTATAGCCTTCTGCAAGACTTCACCAAAACCGGGCGGCGGTGCGTCTTGCTCACGGCCACCCCGCGCGATAAAAGCGCCCGCGACATCTATCACCAACTCAAACTGTTTCACCCGGATGACCGCACCCTTTTGCCTATAGACCCACCCAACCTGCGCGAGTTTTTCAAAGGGGTGGAGAATAACGAGCGGCGTCTGCAAGACTTGCTCGTGCATATCCTCATCCGGCGTACCCGCGCCCATATCTTGCGCTGGTATGGCTACGATTCGGAAACCCATCAGGCCGTTGACCCGGAACGCTGGCCGGAATACGCCAGTGGTGAGCGCCGCGCCTATGTCAAAGTGGACGGCCAGCCGCGCTTCTTTCCGCGCCGCGAACTAGAGACGATAGAGTACAGCATTGACGATACCTACAACGGCCTCTACCAGCAACTGCGCGGCTATATGGGGCGGGCGCGTGACAATCGCGCCGGTCAACTTGACATTACACCCAATGAACTGACCTTTGCACGTTACGGCCTGTGGCACTACGTACAGCCGGAAAAACGAAAGCGCGTGCCCTACACTGACCTGCACCGGGCGGGCGTCAACCTACGCGGCCTCATCCGCATCATGCTGTTCAAACGCTTCGAGTCCAGCGTCCATGCCTTCCGCGAGACGCTGAGCAAACTGCACCGCATCCACACTGATTTTCTCAAGGCACTAGACGCCGGGTTTGTGCCCGCTGGCGAGAAAGCGCAATCGCTACTCTATGAGTCCGACGAGTGGGAAGAAACCGAACTGATTGACGCCCTGCGTGAAGTCAGCGGGCGGTATGAGTTGGCCGACTTCAACGCCGACTTGTTGCGCCAGCACATTCAACAAGACCAACGCCTGCTTAAGCAAATGCTGGAATTGGTCGAGCCGATAAAGCCACAGCAGGACGCTAAACTGCAAACGCTGATGGGCTGGTTGAAAAAGCCCAGTCTGGCTAGAGGCAAGCGCCTTATCTTCACCCAATACGCGGATACGGCCCGTTATCTTTTTGAGAATCTCAACCCCAAAGGGAAGCGGGATGACATTGACGTGGTCTACTCCGGCGACAAAAGCCGGGAGCGGCTGGTAGGCCGCTTTGCGCCCAACGCCAACCCGTGGTATCGCCCTCAGGCGGGCGAGAGCGAACTCAACACCGTCATCGCCACCGATGTGCTCTCGGAAGGTCTCAATCTGCAAGATTGTGACAAGGTCATCAACTACGACCTGCATTGGAGTCCGGTGCGGCTCATCCAGCGCTTCGGGCGCGTTGACCGCATCCGCTCAACACACGACCGGGTCTATGCCTACAACTTCTTACCCGAAACAGCATTGGAGCGCGAGTTAGGCTTGCGCACCACCCTTAACGCACGCATCAAGGAAATTCACGAAACCATCGGCGAGGATGCCGCTGTGCTCGACCCCAGTGAGCGCCTGAACGAAGAGGCGATGTACGCCATTTACGAAAGGGACAACCGGCAGTTGGGGCTGATGGAGGAAGAAACCGAAGAGCCGTTTGACCTGAATGAAGCCGAGCAACTTCTGCGCCAACTGCGGCAGGAAGCGCCCGAAGTCTTCAACCGGATTGCCAACTTGCGCGACGGCCTGCGCACGGCTCGCACATCTGAGAAAAACGGCCTCTTCGCATTCTTCCGCGCGGGCCGCTATCAACAACTCGCTCTGTTGGATGCCGAGGGCAACACTCTCTCCCATGACCTTGCGGAAGTTCTGCGTTCCGTTCGCTGCGGCCCCGATGAGCCTGCCCTATCCTTGCCATCGGGCTACAACACCGCCCTCATGCGCGCCAAGCGCCGCTTTGACGAAGAAGTGCGTACGCGCCAGTCGCAACAGCGGCACGCCGCCTCACTCACTCAGGCCCAACGTTACGTCCTGCGTGAACTCCGTGTGTATTACAACACGATTGACGACGAGGATGAGCGAACCGACCTGCTAACATTGGAGGAAGCCATCCGCCAGCCCCTTTCGGTAAGCGTGAATAAGGAACTCAATCGCCTGCGACGCTCTGGCCTTATTGGTGCGGCCTTGCGTGATGAACTGCGGCGACTCTATTTTCAGTACAATCTGCGCGAAGCAGCGCCACGCCAACAACCCGGAGATGAAAACGAGTATCCGCGTATCATATGCAGTTCCGGATTGGTCAGTTCGGGTTGAAAAATATCGGGAGCAGGGAACACACCATGGAAGTCTCGCATTTCGCCGAGATCGAAGAAGAGTTCATACGCCGGGTGCATACCATGGTCTGGTGCAATGCGGCCACGATTGACAGCCGGCAGCGCCCGCGCTCTCCTACCCCCTCAACCCCGACCTCAACACCTCCCAATACGCCTTCACCCTCCCCGCCCTCATCTCCCGCTTGTGACCTGCCAGCCCTTTCGCCCACTCTAAGATCAACTGAATCGCAAAGTTGCCAAGCAGCCACCAGCGCAGCATTTCGGCTGCGAGCGCGCCGTGATATTTGCGGTAGTAGCGCACTTTGCTAGTGTTGAAGCGGATGTGTGTGGCCGCTGGGACTTGCGCGCTGGATTTGGCCTCGTGGTGAATGAGGCGTGCGGGTGGAAAATACACCACCTGCCAACCCGCCGCCTTCATCCGCCGGCACCAGTCCAATTCCTCCGAGTACATGAAGAAACCCTCGTCCAGCCCGCCCACCTGCTCGTAGGCCTCGCGCCGCACGAGCAGCGCCGCGCCGGTCACCCAGTCCACTTCGGCAATCGCGTCGTCGGGCAAGTCACGGGCGTAGTAGTGATCGAGCACGGAGCGCGGGGCGAGCGGCTGAAACCAGGTGCTCTCGAAAAAGCCGGTCGCCAGCGTGGGGAAGCGGCGGCGGGTGGACTGGATCGTACAGTCGGGAAAGACCAGTTGGGGGCCGAGCACGCCCACGCGCGGCTGAGCATCCATGTAAGCCAGCATCTGCGCCAGGCCGTCGCCCACAACTTCGGTATCGGGGTTCAGGACGAGCAGGTAACGCCCGCTCGCCGCGCGCAAGCCCAGATTGTTGCCGCGCGTGTAGCCGAGGTTTTCATGACTGGCGATCAATTTGACCGCCGGGAACCCGGCGCGCACCATCTCGGCCGAGCCGTCCGCCGAGGCCGCGTCCACGACGATCACCTCAAGGTCGGGGTTGGCGAGAGGCAAACTCTTCAGGCACGCGCGCAGGAGATCGCGGACGTTCCAGGAGAGGATGATGATGGAGAGGGCGGGAGGCACAAACGAGTAAGGGCGTGTGGGCGTGTGGGCGTTGGGGCGGGTTTCGCGCTCATTCGCGTAATTCGCGGCAAAAACCTTGTTTCCGATAAAGTCGACTCACAGATCGCGGCTGACGAGGTACTCCGCTAGTTCGGAGAGCGAGCGCCGGTAGAGGTTGTCAGGCATCACGGCCAGGGCGGTCTGCGCCTGCGCCACGTAAGCCCGCGCTTCCGTGAGCGCCGAGTCAATCGCGCCCGAGTCCTTGATCGCCTGCACCACGCGGTTGACGGTTTCCGGGTCCCCGGCGCGGCCATTGAGCAGGGCCGTGATGTCACGGTCATCGGGATACTGTTCAAGGTGATACAACGCCGGCAGGGTGAACAGGCCCTGCCGCAGGTCGCCGCCGACCGGCTTGCCGAGGCGCGCCTCGTCGCTGGCGAAATCCAGGATGTCGTCCACGATCTGGAACGCCATGCCCACCTCGTGGCCGAACAGCCGCATGGACGCCACCGTCGTCTCGCTGGCGTGCCCCAGCACGGCCGCAGATTCGGCCGCCACCGCAAACAGCGAAGCCGTCTTGGCGTAGATGCGCTTGTAGTAGTCCTCGCGCGAAACCCGGCCCCGGCTGATGAACAGCTGGTTGATCTCGCCGTTGACGATGACCATCAACGTCTGGGCGAAGGCGCGCATCACCCGCACCGAGTCGGCCTGCGAGGCCAGTTCGGCCGCGCGGGCGAAGAGGAAGTCGCCGGTCAGCACGGTCGCCGCCGGGGACCACTGCGCGTTGAGCGTGGGGATGCCCCGGCGCAGGAGCGCGCCGTCAATCAGGTCGTCGTGCACCAGCGTGGCGGTGTGCAGCATTTCAATCGCCGCCGCCAGCGACGTCGCGCGGGCAGGCTCGGCGTCCAGCATCCGCGCGGTGAGCAGCGTCAGCGCCGGGCGCACGCGCTTGCCGCCCGAGGCCAGCAAGTGTTCGGTCGCCGCCGAGAGCGCCTCGTGCTGGCCGTCCATCGTCTCGCGCATTTTGGCTTCGACCACCGCCAGGTCG
Organism: Anaerolineales bacterium; assembly: GCA_034435515.1. Taxonomy (GTDB): domain Bacteria; phylum Chloroflexota; class Anaerolineae; order Anaerolineales; family UBA6663; genus DATDRS01. Next base: position 3,024 of record DAOTXG010000148.1, on the reverse strand, counting down.
TCGCGCACCGGCTCAAAAAATTCAATCGGGGTTACAGACGTGCCAATCAATCCAACTACTCCCATCGAAACAGGCGCGCCGCGTTCGCGGTCGTCGCCTGAGCAACTTCGTCTAACGTCAGACCTCTAATCTCGGCCAGTTTCTCCGCCACGTAACGCACGTAGGCGGGTTCGTTGCGCTGGCCGCGTCGCGCCTGCGGGGTCAGGTAGGGCGCGTCGGTCTCGATCAAAATCCGGTCGAGCGGGACCGCCGCAAAAATCTCGCGCAGCGCGTCATTCTTCTTATACGTGAGCGGCCCGTCCACGCCCAGGTAGAAACCCAAACCGACGGCGGCCTCGGCCATCGCGCGGTCGCCGGAAAACGAGTGCAGCACTGCGCCCGACCGGGGCCGCGCTTCCCGCAACGTTTCCAGCACCTCCGCATGGGCGTCGCGGTCGTGGACGATCACCGGTTTTCCCAGTTTGTTCGCCAGCTCGATCTGCGCCCGGAAAGCCGCTTTTTGTTCGGCCAGCGGCGCAGTTTTCCAATATAAGTCTATCCCAATTTCCCCGATTCCGACCACTTTGGGCGAACGGGCCAGTTCCCTCAGTTCCCCCAATTCCTGCGAACCGGCCCCGAAACCGCCGGTCGAATTGGGATGAACCCCGACCGCCGCATAAATGTCGGCGTGGCGTTCGGCCAACCGCGCCGCGCGGCGGCTGGTTTCCAGATCAGTCGCCGGGACGAGGATGCGTCCCACCCCCGCCTCCCGCGCCCGTTGCATGACGACCTCCCGGTCCGCGTCGAAATGCGAAAAATCCAAATGACAGTGCGTGTCAACAAGCAAGGCGCAACATCAATTACTCGTTACTCATTACTCATTACGATAGGCGTAATAAGTAATGAGCAATGAGTAAGTGGTAATTAGCGCAAGCCCGCCAGCCTCAACCCGTCGTCCAGCACCGGCTTCACCAGTTCAGGCTTGAGCACTTCGCAATACACGCGGATGATCGGCTCGGTGCCGGAGAAGCGGACGAGCATCCACCCGCCGCCGTCGAGGAAGAACTTGAAGCCATCGGTCGTGTCAATGTTCGTCACCGTCAGCCCGCCTAACGTGATGCCCGGCCTGGCTGCCACAACTTTCTGGCGGACGGCCTCGCGCTGCTCGGTTGGGAACTGGGTGTCCACGCGGTCGTAATAATGCGCGCCGACTTTGGCGAAAAGCATATCCAGCAGCTGCGAGGGCTTCTTGCCCGTCCTCACCATAAAGTCGAGGAAGAGCAGATTGCCGAGGAGGCCATCGCGCTCTGGCACGTTGCCCTTGAAGGCGTAGCCGCCGCTCTCCTCGCCGCCGATCATCGCGTCCGTCTCGATCATCTTCGGCGCGACGTATTTGAAGCCCACGCCCGTCTCGTGCACCGGCACGCCATAGAGCGCGCCGAGTTTATCGAGCATCGAGGTCGTGCTGAGCGTCTTGACAATCGGCCCGCGCTGGCCGCGCACCTCGAGCAGATAAAGGGCCAGCAGGGCGTAGACTTGCAATTGATTCAGGAACCGCCCGTTCTCGTCGCCGATGCCCATGCGGTCGGCGTCGCCATCGGTGATAAGCAGGACGTCCGCGCCGAGTTCAACCGTCTTTTTCAAGCCCGCGTCCACGTTCGGCGGGATCGGCTCCGGTCGCTTCATCTCCGGGAAGGAGGGGTTGCGCTCGGCGTGAATCTCGCGCACGGTCGTCCTGCCCGCCCCGCCGGGGCCCAGCAGGCGCGGGAACCAGCCGCCGCCGTTGCCCCACATCGCATCCACCAGCACGTTGAACCCGGCGTTCTGGATAGCCTCGATATCTACCAATCTGTGCAGGTTGGCGATGTAGGCGGGCGCGGCGTCGAATTTCTGGATCAGCCCTTTGGCTTCGGCTTCCGCGTAGGCCAGACGCTTGACGCCCTCTGAACCAGGGATCAACGCCTCGATTTGTTTCAGCCCCTCCGGGTCAATCGCGCCGCCGTTCGGGTCGCGCACTTTAAAACCATTGTCGGTCGGCGGGTTGTGGGAGGCGGTGATGTTGATGGCGCCTTTGGCTTTCTTGTCCACGACCGCATAGGCAATGACGGGCGTGGGCGTTGGGCCGTCGGTCAGCCAGACCTGGAGGCCGTTCGCGGCCAGCACTTCCGCCGCCGCCGCCGCGAAGTGCTCTGAGCCAAAGCGCTTGTCGTGGCCGACGACGACCGACTCGCCCGCCCAGCCTTTGGCGAGCAGATAGGCGGCGAAGCCCTGCGCGCAGCGGCGCACGTTGGCGAAGGTGTAATCCTCGGCGATCACCCCGCGCCAGCCGTCGGTGCCGAATTTGATCTGGACTTCTTGCATCATGGATCTATTCTCCGCTTGGTAGGTCTGGCGTTTCTTGTTGAGATGAGGCTGCGGCTTCCTTCACCTTCTGCTCCAAAAGCGCAATTAAATCGTGCGCCAGAGACAACACTTCACGTACGTGTTCAGCCGTAATGACAGCCTCGGGCGCATACCGCGCCTTGTTTCGCAATTCAAGCCCTTTGCCAAGACGACTGCTGTCTTCCAGTCCCACAATGCCAGTCGCCACATACTCACGCCGAAACAACGCCACAATCCCGCCGTGAGAGCCGGGCAAGTCTTTCAACCGGAGAGCCAACAGGCCTTTCGCGGCGAGTTCGGCCGCATTGTAAGCGCCGTCCACAGCCAGCCGTTCACAATCCTCAAGGGAACGCGCTTTCTCTGCCTGAGAGTAGTAGCCACGCGCCAGCCCCCAAATGGCTTCTGCCTGCCGTAAGCGTAACGCTTCCTCTTTCATGCGGTAAACCTCCTTTCCCACCTGGAGTGTTCGATACACGAACCAGTTATCCGGCGTCAGCAGTTCAGACAGGCCATAGACGAGCGGCTCGATGCTTTGTTGCCAATCCATGCCGCTCACGGACGCAGAGTCGAAAACGGCGTCTCGCACCGCTTCAGGCTCAGAAGCGCTAAAAACTAACAGGTCAATATCACTATCCGGCCCCGCTTCGCCGCGCGCCACGCTCC
>DAOTXG010000147.1:0-17455 GCA_034435515.1 Anaerolineales bacterium | reverse complement strand
TGACCGGCTTGCTGGTCGTCGCCAGCCTGGCGCTTGCAGCCTGCGGCGGCGCGGCGACCACCGCGGCCCCGCAACCCACCCAGCCGCCCCCGGCGACTCAGCCGCCACAACCGACCGCCGTCCCTACCGAAGCGCCGACCGAAGTCCCAGAGCCTGAATTTCACGGCACGGCCACCATCACCTTTGTGCAGGAGCCGGACAGCCTCAGTCCTTTCTACACCACCATGTGGTTCTCCGGCATCACCCGCGATTTCTGGCTCAAAGGGTTGTGGTCCTTCGACGAAAACAACCAGCCGGTGCCGGAATTGGCCGTCGAAATTCCGTCCGCCGAGAATGGCGGGGTCAGCGCGGACGGCAAGACCCTCACCATCAAACTCCGCGACGACGTGACCTGGAGCGACGGCACGCCTGTGACCGCCGACGATTTCGTCTTCACCTACGAGATGATCCTGTCGGACAAGAACGTGGTGCAGAGCCGCTATCCCTACGAGGACTACGTGGCGAGCGTGGAGGCGCAAGACCCTCACACCGTCGTCGTCCATTTCACGGAACCTTTCGCAGCCTGGCTCACGAACATCTTCAGCGGCAGCCCCTCGGCGGGGCAGGGGGTGCTGCCCAAGCACATCCTGCAGCCCGTCTTCGAGCAAGAAGGCACGCTGGATAACGCCGCCTGGAACCGCGCCCCCACGGTCGGCGTCGGCCCGTTCGTCTTCCAGGAATGGGAGTCCGGCAGCCACATCATCTTCACCGCCAACCCCAACTGGATCCGTCCGCCCCAGCTCGAGCAGATTTTCATCCGCATCGTCCCGGATGACGCCGCGCAGGAAGCGGCTATCCTCGCCGGCGACACGGACATCGGCGTGTTCCTCTCGTCCGACCAGATTGAAAAACTGGAAGCCGGCGGCGCGGTGGACGTAATTGCGGTTTCCTCCGGCTACGACGAGGCCTGGTTCCTCAACGTCAATCCCGAAACCGCCCACCCGGCGATGCTGGACGTGAACGTCCGGAAAGCCATCGCCCTCGCCACCGACCGCTTCACCATCGTCAAAGACCTGCTGGTCGAGGAGGTGAACCCGGTCAACGTGACTTTCTGGGATGGTACCGCGCCCTACGGGCCGCATCCCGACCTCGAGCCGTATCCCTACAACCCGGAGCAGGCCAAGCAGTTGCTCGACGACGCCGGGTGGAAGGACTCCGACGGCGACGGCCTCCGCGACAAGGTGATTGACGGGAAGAAGGTCGACCTCAAACTGCGCTACATCACCAACCAGCGCGAACTGCGCATAAACGTGCAGGCGGTGGTGCAGCAGCAGTGGGCGTCGGTCGGCATCGGCGCGGAACTGGTGAACTATTCCAGCGACGTCTACTGGAATAGCTACAACGACGGCGGGCCGCAGGCGCAGGGGCTATACGAGATCGCCGAATACTCCAGCGTGGGCAGTTTCCCCGATCCCGAAGTGTCCTCCAGTTGGCTGTGCGACCAGATCTCCAGCGCCGATAACCCGGATGGCGCCAACTGGCAGGGTTACTGCAACCCCAAGATGGACGAACTGCTCAAGAAGCAGGCCGTCACCCTCGACCTCGACGAGCGCATCAAGATTTACCACGAGATTCAAGAACTGATGTACGACGAGGTCATCTACATTGGGATGTGGAAAGACCCCGACCTGTGGTCGCTCAATAAGCGCCTGCAAGGCGCGAAGCTGTCCGGCGCGACGCCGTTCTGGAACGTGTACGAGTGGGCCGTGGCGCCGTAGTTTCGTAAAGCGTCAAGCGTGGAGCGTGAGGCGCGGCTTTTCAACCCCTCTCACGCTCCACCCTCCACCCTCGACGCCCCACGCATGACCATCTATATCCTCCGCCGGCTGTTGCAGGCCATTCCCCAACTCCTCATCATCAGCCTCGTCCTCTTCGCGCTGATGCAGGCCTTCGGCGACCCGATTGCTACCCTCGGGGCGCGCACCCCGCCCCGCCCGGAGGACAAAGAACGGTTGCGGCGGATGCTCGGCCTCGATCAGCCGGTCGCCGTACAGTATCTCGTGTGGCTGGTGGGCAACGACTGGATGAAACTGGACATGAACGGCGACGGCGTAGGCGAAACGCCCGGCCAGCGCCTGGGCGTGCTGCGCGGCGATTGGGGCAACTCGCTCGTCACCCGCCGCCCGGTCGCCGAGGTCATTGCTGACCGTCTGCCCAACACCCTGCTGCTCATGGGCGTCGCCGAAATCGTCATCATCGCCGCCTCGCTTTTCATCGGCGTTTACTCAGCCCTGCGGCAATATTCCCTGTTCGACAACCTTATCACCACCACCTCGTTCGTCGGCTACTCGATGCCGGTGTTCTGGCTGGCGCTCATGCTGATGTACCTGTTCGCCGTCAACTTCCGGCGCTGGGGGCTGCCCTACCTGCCCACCGTCGGTATGTTTGACCCGGCCATCGGCAAAACGCCCGCCGAAGTGACCCGGCACATGATCCTGCCCCTCGCCACCCTCGCTATCATCAGCATCGCCGGCTACAGCCGCTACGTGCGCTCGACCATGCTGGAGGTGCTGCACCAGGATTACATTCGGACGGCGCGCGCCAAAGGGTTGAGGGAATGGGCCGTCATCATGCGGCACGCGCTGAAGAATGCGTCTTTGCCCTTTGTCACGCTCATCGGCCTGGACCTGCCGTTTCTGCTGGCCGGCGCAGTCGTCACCGAGCGCATCTTCGCCTGGCCCGGCATGGGGCGGCTGTTCATCGACCACACCGAGCGCAGCGATTTTCCGGTGCTCATGGGCATCCTGATGCTCATCTCCACGGCGGTGGTGATCTTCCAACTCATCACCGACGTGACCTACTCGTTCCTCGACCCGCGCATTCGGCTGGAGTGAGTGTCAGGCATGACGACGGTTTCGCTTCCTTCCACCGCCGAAGCAGTCGCGGTCAAAGTCGAACCCCTCTCGCCGGGGCAATTGGCGTGGCGGCGCTTCCGCAAGCACCGTATGGCCATGGCCGGCCTGGTCACGCTGGTCCTGCTGAGCCTGTACGTCACCGTGGGGGGTCTCGTCTGGGCGCAGGGCTATTGCACCCCCATCGGCAAGGCCCTGCGGGGCGAGGCGTGGGCTAACTGCAACGATACGGCCCTGAAACTCCAGCCCCCCTCCGGGCAGCATGTCTTCGGCACCGACGTCATCGGGCGCGATATCCTGGCGCGGACAATTTACGGCGGGCAGATCTCGCTGCTCATCGGCGTCTCGGCCGCGCTCATGGCCGTGATGGTCGGGACGCTGGTCGGCGTCGTGGCCGCGTATTATGGCGGCTGGGTGGACAGCCTGCTCATGCGCTTCACCGAGGCGATGCTCAACATCCCGACCCTGTTCCTGCTCATCGTCACCGCCAAGTTCTTCGGCGGCCGACTGCCCTCGGTTAACTTTTTTGGCCGCGAACTGACCGGCAGTGTGCTCGTCATTATCGTCATCATTGGGGGCACCTCGTGGATGTACCTCGCCCGCCTCGTGCGCGCCAACGTCCTCTCCCTCCGGGAGATGGACTACGTCGTCGCCGCGCGGGCGCTCGGGGTTTCCAACGCGCGCATCATCATTACGCACTTGCTTCCCAACACCCTCGCTCCGATCATCGTCTCGGCCACGCTCGGCGTCGCCAACGCCATCCTCTCCGAGGCCTACGTGAGTTTCCTGGGATTGGGCGTGCAGCCGCCGACGGCCAGCTGGGGAAATATGCTGGAGAGTTCCTACAAATATCTCGAAACCGCGCCGTGGCTGTGGTTTTATCCAGGAACGCTGGTGTTGCTCACCGTGCTGAGCGTTAACTTCGTCGGAGATGGTCTGCGCGATGCCTTTGATCCGCGCAGCAGCCGATAATTGTGAGTCGTCTGACACGACGCATGCCGCAATTTGCGTTACGCCTATGGCCCGGCGCAAAGCGCGTGTTGCGTATTGCGTATTCCGTATCATGCCTTTTGCTCGTGGCTGCGTGTAATCGCGCCACCCCCTCGCCCACCGCGGTTCTGCCTCCGCCGCCCACCTCACTGCCTGTCCTCCAGACGACTCCCCTCCCTACCCCCCTGCCCACTCCCACCGCTGGGCCGCGCACGTTCACCATCGGTCTCCCTACCGCGCCTGGCACGCTTGACCCCGCTCAGGCCGTGGACGAGTCGGCGCTGCTCGTCACGCGCCACCTGTACGAGGGCCTGACGGCTTACGCCCCCGGAACGACGCGCCCGGTCCCGGCCCTGGCGGAGGCCTGGGAGGTCTCGGCGGATGGCCTGACCTGGACGTTTCACCTGCGCTCTAACGCGCGCTTCAGCGACGGCGCGCCGCTTACCGCCCAGGCCGCCGCGCTCAATTTTGAGCGGTGGCTCAACCGCACACCGCCTGGCGATTACGCTTTCTGGCGGCTGATGTTCGGCGGCTTTGCCAACCAGGCCGACGAAAACGGCGCGCCACTCTCGCTCGTCGCCAAAGCCGAGGCGAGAGACGAACGCACAGTTGTCCTCACTCTCACCCGACCGGACGCCTCGCTGCCCAACACGCTCGCCATGCCGAGTTTCGCGCTGGTGAACCCGGCGGCCTTCGCCGGAAAAGACTTCGGCGCGCCCCCTGCCAGGGCCAACTCCGCCGGGACCGGCCCCTTCATTCTCTACAACTGGGCCTCGGAAAATATCATCCATCTGGCCCGCAACCCCAACTACTGGGGCGCGCCGCCCGCGCCGGACGAGCTGGTCTTCAAAGTCATCCCCGACGACACGCAGCGCCTGCTCGCCGTACAGGTGGGCGAAATCGAGGGCATGGCGCGCGTCAATCCCCAGGACTACGCCGCGGATGGCAACCACGATGCTCGCCTTGAGTTTGATCCCCCGCTCAACGTGCTGTATCTCGGCTTCAACCAGGCGCGCGAGCCATGGCAGAACCTGGACTGCCGCCTGGCCGTAGCCCATGCGCTGGACAAGCAACGCTACGTTCAACAGTTCTTCCCCGGCGACGGCGAACTGGCCGTGGCCATGCAGCCGCCGGCCGTGTGGGGCTATGCCGCGCCTCCGGCTGACCGTCCCCACGATCCCGCCCAGGCGGTGGAGCATTGGAACGTCTGCCGCTCGGCGGTGGAGTTTTTGCCCAGGTCGGTCACGCTGTACGTGCCGCCCGTTCCGCGCTCCTATCTTCCCGACCCGGCTGGCCTCGGCCTCGCCCTTCAAACCGACATCTCGACGACGCTGGGGATAAATGTCGAGGTCGCCTCGCCCGACTGGCAAACCCGGTGGCTGCCGGATGTCCACGCCGGCCGCGCCGACTTGTTCGTCCTCGGCTGGTCTGGGGTCAACGGCGACCCGGATAGTTTCCTCTGCCCGCTATTCTGTGGCCAGGAAGGCGCGTTCAACAGCGATCAACTTGGCCAACCTGTGCCGCCCGACCCTGAACTTGCTCAATTGCTGGCCTCTGCCCGCGCCACGACCGACCCGGCCCAGCGGGAAGCGCTCTACGCCCAGGCCCACGCCCGCCTCTTCGAAGTCGTCCCGGCCATCCCACTCGCCCACCGCAAAACCGCCTGGGCCTTCCGCGCCGACGTCACTGGCTACCTTCCCAGTCCGATTGAGAGTGTGTTTTTCAGCCTGGTTGTTGGAGATTAGACGCTTCGCGTGGAGATTGGAGATTGGAATTTGGAGTTTGGAGTTTGGGATTTGGGATTTTTCGTTTCTGATTTGTCACCTGGAGACTCGCCATGCCCCCTCAGCCTCTTTCCGGCGTCCTCGTCCTCGACCTGTCGCGTCTGCTGCCCGGCCCTTACTGCACTATGCTCCTCGCCGATATGGGTGCCGAGGTCGTCAAGGTTGAAACCCCCCGCATCGGCGATTACGCGCGCTTTCTGCCGCCGGAAGTGGGGTTGGGCGGCCTGTTTGCCGCGGTGAACCGCAACAAAAAGAGCATTGCGCTGAATTATCGCAACCCGCGCGGCAAAGAAGTCTTCCTCCGGCTCGCGCAAACCGCCGACGTGATCCTGGAGGGTTTCCGCCCTGGCGTCGTGGACCGCATGGGCATCGGCTACGAGGCTGTGCGCGCCGTCAACCCGAAGGTGATCTACTGCTCGCTCTCCGGTTACGGGCAGAGCGGCCCTTACCGCGACCGCGCCGGGCACGATCCGAATTACCTTTCGGTGGCCGGTTTGTTGGGGTTGAATGGGGCTGCCGGCGGGCCGCCGATCCTACCCGGCGCGCCCATCGCCGACCTGGCCGGGGGCATGTTGGCTGCGATTGCGATCCTCGGCGCGCTCGTCGGGCGGCGGCATAAGGATGCCGCTGCCACAGGCGAGGGGCACGCTGCGCGCCTCGACGTGTCGCTGATTGACGCGGTGACTTCGTGGACGGCGCCCGTCGCGGGCGGGCAATACTTCAGCACGGGCAAAGCGCCGGAGCGCGGACACATGGCGCTGACGGGCGAGTTCCCATGCTACAATATTTACGAAACGGCGGATGGGCAGTTCGTCACGCTGGCCGCGCTGGAGCCGGATTTCTGGTCGGCGTTCTGCACAGTCGCCGACCGCGCCGACCTCACCCCGCGCCAGTTTGACCACGCGGCCATCGCCGAAGTCGCCGCGGTCTTCAAGCAGCGCCGGCGCGCCGAATGGCTGGCCGCTTTCGAGAATACCGACGGCTGTGTGGAGCCGGTCAGCACGTTTGAAGAAATGCTCCAGAATCCGCACCTGCGGCAGCGAGGCCTGGTCGTGGAGCGCGAAGGCCGGGCCGAGCGCCTCGGGTCGCCGCTCGTCTCCCTCCGGCGAGACGACGACGCCCCGCCCCCGGCGCTGGGCGAAAACACCTTCGAGATTTTGAAGCAGGCGGGGATGAGCGAGGAGGAGATCAGGGAGCTGGAGGCGAAGGGGGTTGTGAAGTCAGCGTGAGGCAGGGCTTCTGCTTGCCAGCCGCAAAATCCCTGTTCACTACGACGTGGCTGATTTTGAAGCCGACTTGAAAACCCTGCGTGAAATGGGGCGACTATAGACGATCTGATTGAAAAGGCCGGTTTCTGGATCAGCCAGGAGTTGTACGAACAAATCATGCGGTCTGCTGGAGAGTAAAAGGGAGTTAATGGCAGGCGGAGTTATAGCGGGCTTCCAGTCTAACTCTCGCCGTTTGCGGGCGTCTCTCCAGCATTCGCCTGCCTCATCCGCTTAGCGCGCCAGCCCACCACGCGCTCCTCGCCGCGAATGAGCCGCTTGATGTTCGGGCGCAGCGCCCAGGCCAGCAAAATGAATGAGCCAAGACCGTAAAGGATAAATTCCCACTCCGCTCCCGGCGCATGCCTATAGTAACGATAGGCGAAGAGCGCCGTCGCCCCCAGGGCCGCCGACAACGTCGCGAGCGAAGCATAGCCAATTCCGAACAACACCCCCGCGCCCAGGGGCAAGATAATGAATACACTCGGCCACCAGAGACCAATGGCGCCGCCCACGCAGGGCGCGCCGCCCGCCCCGCCCTTGAATTTCAGGAAGATAGAATAGTTGTGCCCGAGGATGGCGCCCAGCCCAGCCAGGACCATGCCTAACGCCTGGGTATCCGCGGGAAGGACGGCTTGAGCGAGCCACACACTCGCCGCGCCTTTGAGGATGTCGAGGAACGCCGTCAGCAATCCGGCGCCCAAACCGACGGCGCGCATTACATTCGTGCCGCCGGTGCGCCCGCTGCCGACTTGCCGTACATCCTGCCCCGAAAAGATCTTCACGACCAGGAAACCACTGGGAATGGAGCCGAGCAAATAACCTGCCCCCATCAGAACCGGGATCAGCCACATGAAAGCCTCCTGGAGGATTTAGTCTTCCACCTGGACCGGAATTTCTTCGACCCGCCCCTCTTCAATGCGGAATCCGCGCCCGCGCCATTCGCCCTGCGCGTCCGGCGCGAAAATGAGATAGACGGCCTCGGGATAATAGGCCTGGGCCACGTCGGTCGCCGAGGGGACGGGCGGGCCGTTTGGGTGCGAATGAAAGATGCCGCTCAACTCCCACCCTGCCGCTTCAATCTCCAGCATCGCCCGCACCTGCTCCTTAGGCGCCATCTGGTAGGCCCACGGGTTGTGTAGTTCATTCTCCACCGGATAGACCTTGTGCACCACGCCCTCTACCCCGCCCAGCAGGCCGCAGGCTTCGTTAGGAAGTTCCTTTTGCAGGTGGGCGATTATTACCTGCAGTTGAGCGGCAGTAAGACTCAAAAGCACCTTTCCATCCCCGCCTCACTTGAGTTTGTAGTTTTTCTTCTGCCGCATCTTTTTGTAGTCGCGCACGAGCGTGCTGTCGTCCAGCGCCTGCTCAAATTCTTTCAGCCACTTGATGATGTAGGCGTCGTCGAGGTTTTCCTGCTGGCGGCGGATCACGCTCACAATGTCATCATAATCGCGCCCGCGCGGCGCTAACAACTTGTAAACGACGAAATCTTCGGGCGAACATACCCTGACCATCTGCCCCGGCTGCAATTCGACCAGCCTGCCGCGGGCAATGGCGCTCTCGTCGAAACTCGTATCGGCTAAAAGCAAATCAATCCGGGTACCCAGCTGATCGCGGACAAACAGCATCCCGTTTCCGCGCAAATTGCCCAGAGGGTTGGCGTGGAAAGGGGTGTAATCACCTCCGAGTACGTCGAGAAGCCGTTGAGCATCCTCCCGTTTCAACATCACCTTCAAATCAACATCGCGCGTTCCACGCGGCTCCCCCCAGGCTGAAACCGCCAGACCGCCGATGAGAACGCAGGGAATGCCGGCGGCTTCTAGCCGCTGCTGCATTCGCAGGACGGATTCAATCAGGGTGTCCATGGGTTTTTTCCTCACTGCCTCGAACCGGGCCAGGCGCGATTGCAATGCCAGGAATTGAGCCTCGCGCCCCGGTCGGAACAGCTCGTCAGTCAAGCGGTATTGATACTCCAACGCTGCTTGAATCAAAAAAAACTGACGGATGCCTTCAGCCGGCGTTATCTCCCGCAACAGCCGCGTCTCCTCGGCCTCAATCTCGGCCCAGTTGACCTCGCGGATGCGGCGCAGGTTGCTTAAATCGCTCTTTTCGTCCATGCCGCCATTATACTCCGACAGGCCTCGCGTACCAGTTGACAACCGCCCGGGAGGGCGTTATAATCCTCGAAGATTTAGGCTTGCCTAAATTTTGTATTTGATTGGGCTAATTAAGCCTTTCGGAGATACGAAATGATTTCGCACGCCGCCGAAGATTACCTCAAGGCCATTTACGAACTGGAGGAAGATTATGGCAAAGTGACGACCTCCGCGCTGGCGGAGCACCTCAAGGTCGCTCCCGCTTCGGTCACCGGGATGCTGCAAAAACTGGCGGAGGGCCGGCCCCGGCTGGTCAACTACGAGCGCCACCACGGGGTCGCGCTCACCGTGGCGGGCCGGAAGATTGCCCTCGAGGTCATCCGCCACCACCGGCTCATCGAGCTCTACCTCGCCGAATCCCTGGGCTACGAGTGGGACCGGGTGGACGCCGAAGCCGAGCGGCTGGAGCACGTTATCTCCGAAGAGTTCGAGGACAAAATCTGCGCCCTGCTCGGCGACCCGACGGTGGATCCGCACGGCGACCCCATCCCGGCCAAAGATGGCTCGGTCGCCACCCACAGCCGCCTCAGCCTCTCCGAAATGGAGGCCGGGCAGGCGGTGCGCGTCGCGCGCGTCAGCGACTCCGACCCGGCGCTTCTGCGCTACCTGGCGGAACTGGGCATCAGCCCCAAAACCCGGCTGGAGATCACCGGCAAGTCCCCCTTCGACGGCCCGATGCACATCACTGTGGGCAAGCGTTCACACGCCCTCGGTAAAAACGTCACCGACAAAATCTTTGTGGAAATGGAGTGAGGACCTATGACGACGAAGACAGTTTCTCGAAGAGGTTTTCTCAAAGCGGGGTTGTTGGGCGCGACCGGCCTGGCCGGCGCCGGCGCGCTGGCCGCCTGCAATGCTTCTTTCCAATCGCCGGCCGGTTACACCGGTCAAGGCCAGCTCGTCGTGCCGGGAATGGCGCACGGCGCGGCGATGCAGGGCATGGTCATGCCCAATTTCAACGGCGAGGTGAATCACGCGGCGAACGGCTTCAATCCCACCGACACGCTCACCGACTTTGACTATGGCGAAGTGAGCACCCTGCCCAATGGGCAGACGCTGCGCGAGTACCGGGTCTTCTCCGGCGACAAAAACGTCGAGGTCGCGCCGGGCATCTTTTTCCCGGCCTGGGTTTACAACGGGCGCATTCCGGGGCCGACCCTGCGCGCCCGCGAAGGCGACCGGGTTCGCATTCACTTCACCAATGGCAGCGACCATCCCCACAGCATTCACTTTCACGGCGTCCATCCGGCCAACATGGACGGGGTCTTTGAGCCGGTCCAGCCGGGAGAGTCGTTCGTCTACGAATTCGACGCCGAGCCGTTCGGCCTGCACCTGTATCACTGCCACGTCCCGCCGCTGGCCCGGCACATTGCCAAGGGCCTGTACGGGGCGTTCGTCATTGACCCAAAGGAAGGCCGGCCAGCGGTAGATCGCGAATTCGTCATGGTCATGCACGGCCTGGACATTGACTTCGACGACGGAAACGACTTCTACGCGGTCAACGGCATCCCATTCCATTACCAGAACCACCCGATCACAATCAAGGCGGGCGAGAAAGTGCGCGTTTACCTGGTGAACATCCTGGAGTTCGACCTGCTCAACTCGTTCCACCTGCACGCGAACTTCTTCCACTACTACCCGACCGGCACCAGCCTGACACCGAGCGAGTACACCGACACCGTCATCCAGGGGCAGGCCCAGCGCGGCATCCTGGAGTTTAGCTACAAGTACCCCGGCCTCTACATGTTCCACGCCCACGTCACGGAATTTACCGATTTGGGCTGGAGCGGGCTGTTCAAGGTCGAGGAGGCTTAACATGTCCGACTCAACGCTTACGACTCCAGCCTCGGGCCGGTCGCTGGCCGTGAAGACGATTGGCTTGATGCTTCTCCCTCTCGTTCTCCTGGCCGGAGTGATTGCGCTCTTCCTGGCGACGAACGGCGCGGGCCTGCACGTCGAACCGGCGGCGCCGATCGAGAGCGTGACCTTTGAGCAGACGATCCTGCGCCCCGGCGAGATCGAGATTCGCATTCGCAACACCAGCCCGCAGGCGATCACGCTGGCCGCGGTCAACATCAACGACGCCATCTGGCCCTTCACCGCCGAGCCGGCCGCTACCCTCCCGCGGTTTGGACAGGCGGTCGTCCGGCTGAGCTACCCCTGGGTGGAAGGCGAGGCCTACGCCATCCGGCTTTTCACATCCAATGCGATTCCGTTCGACGCCGAAATTCCGGTCGCCACCACCACGGTTACGCCGACCGGCAATACGTTGTTGAGCTTTACGCTCATCGGCCTGTACGTGGGCGTCATTCCCGTCCTGCTCGGTTTGTGCTGGTTCCCGGCCCTGAAGCAGGCCGGGCAACGGTTGTTCGTCTTCCTCATGGCGCTTACGGCGGGCCTGCTGATCTACCTGGGCATTGACGCGACCAGCGAAGCGCTGGAAATGGCCGGGGAGATCGGCGGCCCCTTCCAGGGCGTTGGCCTGGTGGGCATCGGGATCGTGGTCACGTTCATGCTGCTGGACGCCGTCACCCGCCGACAGGTCAGCCTGGGGCGCAGCGAAACCGCTCAACGCCTGACCCTGGCCTACATGATCGCGGTCGGCATCGGCCTGCACAATCTGGGCGAGGGGCTGGCGATCGGCGCGGCCTACAGCGTGGGCGCGGCAGCCCTGGGCGCGTTCCTCGTCGTCGGCTTCATCCTCCAGAACATCACCGAGGGCCTGGGCATCATCGCGCCCATCGTGAAAGATCAGCCGTCGCTGCGGACTCTGGCATTCGTGGGGTTGATCGGCGGCGCGCCGGCCATTGTGGGCGCATGGATCGGGGGCCTGACCTACTCGCAGCCGCTGGCTGTCTTGTTCCTGGCAATCGGCGCTGGCGCCGTCTTCGAGGTGGCTTACGAGGTGGCCAAACTGATCCAGCACGGCGCGGCGAAGAAGTCTATGCCGCTGACCACCTTCGCCGGCGTAACGGTCGGGATGCTCTTGCTTTACGTGACCGGTTTCTTCATCAAGTAGCAACGTGCGACGCACTCGCGCAGCGGGCGAAGCGAGTGCGTCGCACGTAAATGAGAGTGAAAGGATTTTCTGACGATGCGGAGTTGTCGCGTTTACTTCAGTGTGCTTTTCAGCCTGGCGGCGCTGGCGCTGACTGCTTGTGGCAGTCGCAGCGCTTTGCCCTCGCGCTCGATTGCGGTCGAGTTAACCGAGTTCACCATCACCCCCAACACTTACTCGGCTCATACTGATGAACCGTTGGCCTTCGTGGTGATGAATAAGGGCGTTCTCGATCACAATCTCACCATCCTCAATTCGTCGGGCAAAGAACTGGCTCAGGTCGAAGTCAAGTCTGGCCAGGCAGCCAGTTTTGACTTTCTGCCCTCGGCCCCCGGCGCCTTGCAGATCATTTGCAGCCTTGACGGCCATTATAAGGCCGGCATGAGCGCCCAACTGATGGTCATTGATCTTCCGCCCGTAGCGCAGGCGCAACTCGGCCAGTGATTGCCGAAGTCGGCCACGTATTGCGTATTGCGTATCGCGTATCGCACTTGGGTCAATCCCAGGAGTTATCGATGAGCGACTCTTTCGTCAAGCCCTTGCTCCTGGGCTTCATCGCCCTGTTCTTCGTGGTGCGCGCTTACCACCACCACCAGGCCGTAACCCGGGGCGGCAAAATCGAATACAAAGAGAGGCACTCGAAAGCGATCCTCCTGCTCCGCATGGCAGGCGGTCTGGTGTTGTTGACGGCGCTCGGCTTGTACTTTACCGCCCCACAATGGGTCGCGTGGGCCGATATTCCCCTGCCGGCGTGGGCGCGCTGGTTGGGGCTAGCCGTGGGGTATGTCAACCTGCCTTTGCTCTGGTGGATCGAAGCCACACTCGGCAAGAACTTCAATACCACGCTGCATCTCCGCGAGGGACACACGCTGGTCACGGACGGCCCCTACCGCTGGGTGCGGCATCCCATGTACACCTCCCTGTTTGTCTTTACTGTCGCCGTCCTGCTGGCCTCCGCCAACTGGCTCATCGGCCTGCCGGGGCTGATCGCTTTGACCGTTATCGTCGTCAACCGCATTGACGCCGAAGAGGCGCTGATGATGGAGCGGTTTGGCGACGAGTACCGGCAGTACATGCGGCGCACCGGGCGTTTCCTGCCCCGCTTCGTCAAGTCGCTTCAGCCCAAGGACTCCCTATGAACACCGAAACCACTTTTCAAATCACCGGCATTGTCTTATTCGTCATTGTCTTCAGCATCTCCGGCTATTTCCGCCGCCGGGCAGCCAAAGCCGGAGCGAAAGCAGGTGACCAGATCAACTGGCAAGGCGAGGGCGTGGCAGTCATGGTCTTGCTGCGCGTCTTTGGCTTCGCCATGTGGTTGAGCCTGCTGGCCTATCTCATCAACCCACGCTGGATGGCCTGGTCGGCGTTGCCGCTGCCCGCCGGGCTGCGCTGGGTCGGCGCGGCGATGGTGGCCGTGGCTATTCCGCTCATCGTCTGGATGTTCCGCAGCCTGGGCCGCAACGTGACCGACACGGTCGCCATTCGCCGCGAACACACGCTGGTGACGCACGGCCCGTACCGGTGGATACGCCATCCCTTGTATTCGTTTGGCGCCTTTGGCGTGATGGGCTTCAACCTGCTGGCCGCAAACTGGTTCGTGGCCGCCGCCAGTGTGTTGGCGCTGACGATGCTCGTCCTGCGCACGCCGACCGAAGAGGCCAAACTCGTCGAGCAGTTCGGCGACGAGTATCGGGAATACATGAAACGCACCGGGCGGTTCTGGCCGAAACTGACCAGTTGACCCAACCGCATTTCAGGGTTGCCTGCCGATGCAATCCCAACACGCTCACTCCCATCTGGCTGACACGGCCAACCTGACGGCCCGGCGGCTGGGGCTGGCCTTGCTGATCACCGCGGCTTTCGTGGTGGTCGAAGCGCTGGCGGGTTTTTACGCCAACAGCCTGGCCTTGCTGACCGACGCGGCGCACAACTTCACCGACGTGATTGCGTTGGCGCTGAGTTGGTACGCCCTCCGGCTGGCAACGCGCGCCGCGCATTCCGGCAAAACCTTCGGCTATCACCGCGCGGGGATCCTCGTCGCGCTCATCAATTCGACGACGCTAGCGGTCATTGCGCTGGGCATTTTTTGGGAGGCCTACCGTCGTTTCATCGCCCCGCCGGGAGTCCAGGCCAATATCCTCATCGTCGTGGCTGCCGTGGCTTTCCTCGTCAACACAGGCACGGCCCTGCTCGTCCGGCGCGGGAGCGAAAGCGACCTGAACCTGCGCAGCGCGTTTGTGCATCTGGCCGGCGACGCGATTTCGACTTTGGGCGCAGTTTTAGCCGGGATGGCGATCAAACTGACCGGCCAGCAATGGCTTGACCCGCTGGTCAGCGTTTTCATTGCCCTACTCATCTTATGGAACGCCTGGGTCATTGCGCGTGAAAGCGTGGATATTCTGCTCGAAGGCACGCCTCGCGGCGTGGATATGCGCTTGATGGTGCGCGACCTGTTGCAGATCAAAGGCGTGCGCGGCGTGCATGACCTGCACGTGTGGAGCATTACCCAGGACATGCGCGCGCTCTCCGCCCACGTGCTGACAGACGATATTCCGATCAGCGCGGGGGCGACGATCCAGGGTGAAATCAACGAAATGCTGGTGCACAAATACCACATCGCCCACGCCACGCTCCAACTGGAGTGTGAGGGCTGTCAGCCGGATTTGCTCTATTGCGACCTGACGGTGAACAATCACCAGCACGGCCCGGAAAAGCAGGCCGAAACTCGATGATCGAAACGCGAAAGATGAATCTATGCTTCCGGTGATTGTTCTGGTTGTGCTGGTTCTCATCATTTTCTGGCCGCGCGCGGGGCTGTGGGCCATCTGGCGGCGGTACCTCGAAGATCGCGGGCGGCATCAGGCTGAAGACGCGCTCAAGCACCTGCACACTTACGCGTGGCGTGGGGGCATCGCCACGCTCGACTCATTGGCTGGCGCGCTGCGTCTATCGTCGCGCGCCGCCGTCCACCTGGCAGCCCGGCTTGAGTCCCAGGGCCTGCTGCACTCCACCGCCGAAGGCCTGCGGCTGACGCCGGCCGGCGAACAACTGGCCCTGCAAGTGATTCGCGCCCACCGCCTGTGGGAACGGTACCTGGCCGACGAAGCGCGCATGCCCCTCGCCGCGATTCACGCCGAGGCCGAGCGCCGCGAACACGACCACGCCGCCGAGGCGCTGCGCGCCCTCGACGCGGCGCTGGGCTACCCGGCCACCGACCCGCACGGCGACCCGATCCCCACCGCGCAGGGCCAACTGGCGCGCACGGAGGCCAGGCCGATCACCGAATGGCCGCTCCACACCCCGGCGCGCATCGTCCATCTGGAGGATGAACCGGCAGTCATCTTCGCGCAAATCGCCGCGCAAGGGCTCCGCTTGGGCCAGGTGGTCCGCGTGATCGAATCCGACCCTCGCCGTCTCGTCCTCTCGGACGGCGAGCAGGCGCACCGCCTGGCGCCCGTCGTCGCCGGGAATATCTTTGTCGCGCCGGATGCTACACCCGCGAGGCCAGGGAGGCTCAAACCCCTCACGGCGCTTCCAGCAGGCCGCACTGCCATCGTCTCAGCGCTAGACGAAAACCTCCAAGGCTTTACCCGCCGTCGATTGCTCGACCTCGGCCTGACGCCCGGCACGTCCATCACCGCCGAGCTGCCCAGCCTGTTTGGCGACCCGGTGGCGTACCGGGTGCGCGGCGCCCTCATTGCGCTCCGCAAAGACCAGGCCGAGCACATCCTCATCACGCCCAATGGCAACTGACCACTGTCTACTGTTCACTATTCACTGTTTACTGTCTACTGTTTACTGCCCATGACCGACTGCTCCACCTGCCCTGCCCACACTTCACTGTCCCATATGGGCCTCGACCTTTCGCGCTTTGACTACGTGGTGGCCCTGGCCGGAAATCCCAACACCGGCAAGAGCACGGTGTTCAACGCGCTCACGGGCCTCAAGCAGCACACCGGCAACTGGCCGGGCAAAACCGTCGTGCGCGCCGAGGGCGGCTATCAGTTCCGGGGCAAACGCTACAAACTCGTGGACTTGCCCGGCACTTATTCTCTGCTCTCGGCCTCGCAGGATGAAGAAATTGCGCGCGACTTCATCCTCTTCGGCCAGCCGGACTGCACGATTGTCGTCACAGATGCCACGTGCCTGGAGCGCAATTTGAACTTGGTCTTGCAAGTGCTGGAGATCAGCGACCGCGTGGTGGTGTGCGCGAACCTGATGGACGAGGCCCGCCGCAAAGGGCTGGACGTGGACACGCGCAGCCTCGCGCGCGACCTCGGCGTTCCGGTGATCCCGACGGCGGCGCGGCTCGACGAAGGTTTAGCCGAACTCCTCTCCGCCGCCGCCGACGTGTGCGAGGGGCAGATCGCCGCCGCGCCGCGCCACGTGGGAGGCGACAGCGAATTTCAGCGGGCTGTAGCCGAGTTAGTTTCCCTGGTCGACCAGGCCGCCCCGGGCCTCCCCAACGCCCGCTGGGTCGCCATGCGCTTGCTCGACGGCGACGACCGCGTGCGCCGTGCGCTCCTCAGCGGCGAACTCGCCGACATCGCCCAACGCCAGCGGGAGGCCGTGCGCCGCTTCAGCCGCAAGATCGCACTGGAGGGCGCGCAATGACCACTCGCCAGACCGCCGCCGAAACGCTCCTCGCCCGCGCCGACGAACTGCGCGCTTCGCTCCCCTACGGGGGCAACTTCCGCGATCAACTGGTGCAGGCCCTCTACGCCGACGCCGAGACGATCGCTCGCCGCGCGGTGAAACCCACCGGGTCAAGGCGTTGGGATTGGGATGCGAAACTCGACCGGCTGGTGACTTCGCCCACCCTTGGCCTGCCCATCATGCTGATCCTGCTGGCGGTGGTGTTCTGGATCACCATCAGCGGTGCAAACTATCCCTCGCAGTGGACCGCCACCGCCCTGTTTTGGATTGAAGACCGGGCCAGCGCGCTTTTCGAGGTCTGGGGCCTCCCCTGGTGGATCACGGGTTTCCTGTGGCACGGCGTGTGGCGCGGGTTAGCGTGGGTGGTGAGCGTGATGCTCCCGCCCATGGCTATCTTCTTCCCCTGCTTCACGATTCTGGAAGACCTCGGCTACCTGCCGCGCGTGGCCTTCAACCTGGACTGGCTGTTCAAGAAGGCCGGCGCACACGGCAAGCAGGCCATCACCATGAGCATGGGCTTCGGGTGCAACGCCGCCGGGGTGATCGCCACGCGGGTGATCGACTCCCCGCGCGAGCGGCTGATTGCCATCCTCACCAACAACTTCGTTCCGTGCAATGGGCGCTTCCCCACCCTGATCATGTTAGCGAC
>DAOTXG010000146.1:0-12089 GCA_034435515.1 Anaerolineales bacterium | reverse complement strand
AACTATGATGCCGCGAACCTTCGCATGAAGCACATCATCATCATTGAAGGATTTGCCCCGAAAGGTGGTTTGTTTCATGGCAGGACCTCGCTATCACTTCTTAGTTTACTTGCCCAAGACTTTCAACGCCCTCCCCACCACATTCTCCGCCGTAAACCCAAACTGCTTCATCAACACCCCAGCCGGGGCGGAAGCCCCATAGTGGTCGAGGGTAATGGTGTCGCCCTTCGGCCCAACCCACTTGTGCCAGCCGAGGGAGACGCCAGTCTCGACGGCCAGGCGCGCGGTGACGGCGGAAGGCAAGACGCTC
Organism: Anaerolineales bacterium; assembly: GCA_034435515.1. Lineage (GTDB taxonomy): Bacteria > Chloroflexota > Anaerolineae > Anaerolineales > UBA6663 > DATDRS01. The sequence goes on along the minus strand of DAOTXG010000146.1, from coordinate 11,779 downwards.
TCGCGGTAGTCTTCCGGCTGTTCCTCGAACAGTTCCCAACACGGCATCGAAACCAGCTGCGCCCGCACGCCCTTCTCGGCCAGCATCTTTTCCGCCGCGACAATGTGCTGAACTTCTGAGCCAGATGCTATTAAGATGATATCCGGTTTGGGAATTGGGGCTTGCCCCCTTTGCTCCGCTTCGGGGGTCTGCGATGATTTGGGATTTAGCACATACGCCCCCTTTGTGAGTCCTTCCGCCGAGGCCAGCTGCGTCCGGTCGAGCGTTGGGACGTTCTGGCGGGTGAGGGCGAGCACGGTCGGGCGGTGGCGGTTGGCGATGGCGACGCGCCACGCCCAGGCGGTCTCGTTCGCATCGCACGGGCGGATGAAGAGCAGGTCGGGGATGGCGCGCAGGGCGGCATAGTGCTCGACGGCCTGATGCGTCGGGCCGTCCTCGCCGAGGCCGATGCCGTCGTGCGTGAACACCCAGACACAGCCGAGTTTCATGATGGCCGAAAGACGAATGGCGGCGCGCATGTAGTCGGAGAAGATGAGGAAGGTCGCGCCGTAGGGGATGAAGCCGCCGTGCACGGCCAGGCCGTTGACCGCCGCGCCCATGCCGTGCTCGCGCACGCCGAAGTGGAGGTTGCGGCCCTCGTAGCCCCATGCCCCGCCGGAAATTCCCTGCGCGCCGTGCGCGTCGGCCTCTTTGCTCTGGAAATCGCCCTGCCCTTTCAGGACGGTGAAGGTCGAGGGGTTTAGATCGGCCGAGCCGCCCATAAGTTCGGGGAGGTTCCTGGCGAGGGCCTGCATGATTGACTCAGACGCTTTGCGCGTGGCGAGGCCTTTCGGGTCGGGCTGGAAAGCCGGGAGGTCAGCCGACCACGCGGGCGGGAGTTCACCGGCCATCCGGCGGGAGAGTTCAGCCGAGAGGTCGGGGAATGCTTTCGCGTAGGCGGCCAGGCGGGCGTTCCATTCTTCTTCCCATTTCTGACCACGCTCCAGCGCCTGGCGGTAATGCCTGAGCGCGTCGTCGGGGATGTAGAACATCGGCTCGACCGGCCAGCCGAGGTTTTCTTTGGCGGCTTTGAGTTCGTCCGGGCCGAGCGGCGAGCCGTGTACCTCGAAGGTATTTTGCTTGTGCGGCGCGCCGTAGCCGATGATCGTGCGGACGAGGATGATCGAGGGCTGGTCGGTCACACCCTGCGCGGTCTTGAGCGCGCGTTCGACGGCGTCGAGGTCGTTGCCATCGCTGACGCGCTGGACGTGCCAGCCATACGCGCCGAAGCGCAGGGCCACGTCTTCGGTGAAGGTGAGCGAGGTCGTGCCCGCGAGCGAGATTTTATTGTCGTCGTAGAGGACGATGAGCTTGCCGAGGCGCAGGTGGCCCGCGAGCGAGCAGGCTTCGGAGGCCACGCCTTCCATCAAGTCGCCGTCGGAGGCGATGACGTAGGTGTAATGGTTGACAACTTCGTGGCCGGGCTTATTAAAACGCGCGGCGAGGTGCGCCTCCGCAATCGCCATGCCGACAGAGTTGGAGAGGCCCTGGCCGAGCGGGCCGGTGGTCGTCTCGACGCCGGGCGTGAGATGGCTCTCCGGGTGGCCCGGCGTCTTGCTGCCCCACTGGCGAAAGCGCTTGATCTCGTCGAGCGTCATGTCGGCGTAGCCGGTGAGATGAAGCAGCGAATAGAGGAGCATCGAGCCGTGCCCGCCAGAAAGTACGAAGCGGTCGCGGTCGAACCAGCGCGGGTTGGCCGGGTTGTGCTTGAGGCACCTCGTCCAGAGGACGTAGGCCATCGCCGCCGCGCCCATCGGCAGGCCAGGATGGCCGGAGTTGGCGTTCTGCACCGCGTCGGCGGAGAGGAAGCGGAGGGTGTTGATGGAGAGGGTGTCGAGGGAGGTAGTCATATGGAGAAATATAGTCCAAATCGGGAATAGAGGGAAATGGGGGGGAAGAACACGGATTAGCGAAATGGGCGGATTGCGTCAGAACGGAAGACGGATTTACTGAATGCACGGATTTGTCAGCCGCCAATCCGCTAATTCTGTTAATCCGTCTTCTTCACCCGGCGCAGAAGAGGGTGGTTTGATATAATGCCTCCGCTTTGCTCACAAACCAGGTCTCCATTTTGAGTCTGATGCAGAAAGGTCACGACGACTGTGGAAGAAAAACTCGCCGAACTTAAGGCGCGGCTGGCCGAAATTTACGACCTCCGGGCCGCCAGCGCAGTGCTGAGTTGGGACCAGCAGACCTATATGCCCCCCGGCGGCGCGGGCGCGCGCGCCGAAATCCTCGCCACACTCAGCCGCCTGGCGCACGAGAAATTTACCAGCACTGAGACCGGCCGGCTGCTGGACGAACTCAAGACGACGCTGGACAGCGCCGACCCTGACGGCGACGACGTGCGGCTAATCCAGGCGGCGGCCCGCGACTACGAACGCGAACATAAACTCCCCGCGGAACTCGTCGCCGAGTTCGCCCGCGCCGCGGCGCTCGCGCACGAGGCCTGGGTTAAGGCTCGGAGCGAGAAGAACTTCCAGGCGTTCCTCCCTGCACTCGAAAAAATCTTCACGCTCTCGCGCCGGGCCGCGGACTACTACGGCTTCGCCGACTCGCCTTACGACGCGCTCCTCGACGGCTACGAGCCGGGCGCGAAGACCGCCGACGTGCGCCGCATTTTCGCCGAACTGCGCGACGGCCTCGTCCCACTCGTCAAAGCCATCGCCGCCCGGCCGGAGACCGACGACTCCGTCCTGCGCCAGCGCTACGCCGAGCAGAAGCAGTGGCAGTTCGCCGAAGAGGTGATCAAGAAACTCGGCTACGACTTCGACCGTGGGCGGCAGGATAAGGCGCCCCATCCCTTCTGCGCCACCTTCGGCCTGGGCGACGTGCGCCTGACCGCGCGCGTGGACGAGAACTTCCTGCCCACACACCTGATGAGCGCAATCCACGAGGCGGGACATGGGATGTACGAACAGGGCCTTACGCCGTCCCTCGCCCGCTCCCCGCTGTTCGACGCGCCTTCGCTCGGCCTCCACGAGTCGCAGAGCCGCCTGTGGGAGAACCTCGTCGGGCGCAGCCGCGGCTTCTGGAAGTATTACTACCCCAGACTCCAGAGCGTCTTCCCCGAAAACCTGGGCGGCGTAGATTTCGGCGTCTTCTACCAGGCCATCAACAAGGTCAAGCCTTCCCTCATCCGCGTCGAGGCCGACGAGGTCACCTACAGTCTGCACATCATGATCCGCTTCGAGATTGAAGTGGACGTGCTCGAGGGCCGCCTCGCCGTGCAGGACATCCCCGGCGCGTGGAACGCCAAATACAAAGACTACCTCGGTCTCGACGTGCCCGACGACAGCCTCGGCTGTCTGCAGGACGTGCACTGGAGTATGGGCTACGTCGGCTATTTTTCCACCTACACCCTTGGCAACCTGGCCTCGGTGCAAATTTTCGAGAAGGCCCTGGCCGACGAGCCAGCCATCCCCGCCGATATCGAGCGCGGCGAGTTCGCCAGCCTCCTCGGCTGGCTGCGGATGAACATCCACCAGCACGGGCGCAAATATCAGCCGGGCGAGCTCCTCCAGCGCGTCACCGGCCGCCCGCTCGACTCCGCGCCTTACCTCGCCTACTTGCAACGCAAGTATTCTGAAATCTACGGCCTGTAGCCGATAGCCGATGGCCTATGGCTGATGGCTGATGGCCTCGACAATGCGCCAGCCGCTATCCACCGTCTGCCATCTGCCCTCTGCCATCCGCCATTCGCCATTCGCCATTTGCCATCTGCTATCCGCCATGATCCTCCTCTTCGACGTGGACGGCGTCCTCGTCCAGAACTTTGCCTACAGCGCCGCGCTTCAGAACACCGTCGCCTACTTCGCTCGCCGCCTGGGCCTCAGCGAGATGACTCTGACTCAGGACGACATCGAGGTCTTCGAGTCCCAAAGCATCACCGTCGAATGGGACTCGGGCGCCATCAGCGTCGCGGCGCTGCTGATAGAAAGACTCCAGGCAGGCGTCGCGTCGCCGCTCGTCCTTAACCATTCGGCACTCCCTCTGGACGCAGAACAGGCTTTCTGGGAGGCCCTCGACCGGCTGGCCGCCGGGCGGGTCTCCGCTCGCCGCCCGAATTTCAGCGCCATCGCCCGCCGGGTGGGGGAGGCGACTCCGCCAGGCGGCCTCCCCTCCCAGGCGGCGCTGACCTTATTCCTCGAAGACCTCGACGGCCTCGCTCTGCCAGGCGACGTGCACCAGTCCGCCGCCTCGCTGCTTCATCTCCTCCTCGCCGACTGCTACAACATTGACCACGCGCCCGTGATGCAAATCTTCCAGAACTACGCCATTGGGCACGTCGAATACGAGCAATACTACGGCCTCTCGCCCCGCTTCACGTCGGAGGCTCTGCTCGAAAAACTCGACCGCCCCCACCTCACCCTCGCGATGCGCGACCGGGTGCTGTTCGGGCGCGACGCGCAGGAGACCTACCCGGTCATCTACACCGCCCGCCCGAGCCTGGCCCCGGTCGAGGTCGGCGGACAACTGCGGGGTTATACGCCCGAGGCGGAGATCGCCCGCCGCCTCGTCGGACTTGACTCGATTCCGGTGGCTGGCTTCGGCAAAGTGGACTGGCTGGCCAGGCAAGTCGGCTTAATCGGCGCGGATTTGGTGAAGCCCTCGCCCGTTCAATCCATGGCCGCTATCGGCATCGCGCGCACCGGCCTCGAAGTCGAATCGCTCAAAGCGGCCCTCGCCGTCGAGCGCGGCGACCACCTGCGCTATCCCCTCACTGCCTGCGCAGGCGAAACCGTCCACGTCTTCGAAGATTCGGTCAGCAGCCTGCGGGCAGTGACGCGCGCGGTGGAGAAACTAAACCGGCAGGGGCTAAACCTGAAACTCATCCGTCACGGCATCGCGCCGCCAGGCTCCCCAAAGCAGGCGTCGCTGGAAAAGATAGCGGACGCGCTTCACGACAGCGTGAATGATGGACTATTAGGAATCTTATAGGAACTCAAGGAAATGAAGGAACTGCTCATACTCAACCTCCTGAGCGAAGCCGAAATCCAACCGAGTTCCCCTATTTCCCTGAGTTCCTTCACCCTCATCCATAATAATCCGTTGACCTACTTCACCACCCTCTCTCTCTCCAACCCCCTCCTCTCCCGCAACTGCGCGTACGCGCCCAGCCACGGCTGGCCCAGCGTATTGCGCTTCGGCAAGACGACCTTCTCCAAATGTTTAGATACTTCCACCATCAGCGCGGGCAAGTGTTGCCACTCGTTTTGCAGCACGACCCGCTCCAGTTTCGCGGCCGACAGCGCTGCCCACGCCCAGTCCCGGCGGAACTGGTCGGCCTTGAGCCAGTAATCGCGCTTCTCCCACGCCCGGCACGTCACGTCAATTGTCTCGCCGATTTCGTTCAGCGCCAGCGCCATGAACGCCGTCATATCGCGCTCTTCTTCCCCAATCTTCTGCCGCGTCGCCAGCGTCCTCAGCGCCAGGGCCACGGCCTTCATCAACCGGTCTCTCTGTTTCCCGACGCCGTCGGGATTGATTACACGACTCAAAGTTGTTCTCCTCTTGGGCCAGAGACCTCGGGCGTCTTCGCGAAACAGATCCCAAGGGCCTGGAATATAAACAGAACGCGCCCTCGCGGGCCAGCCAGATTGTAGCAGAGAGCCATAGCGCGGCCAAGCCGCAACCCAACGTAGGACAAGCCGCTGGCTTGTCCCGCCTGGGACAATCTGGGACAATCTGGCAGATTGTCCTACAAATCTTCGCGGACCAAGTTGATGTTGCAGAGTAATACTATAGGCGGACGACCGTAATCGAGCAAATGAAAACCTCAGCCCAGTGCCATTGGGACGTGATCGTGTACTCGCCCGGCTCAAGCATGACGTAAGCCCGCACGCTGAAACCCCAGGCTGGGTCATCCCCAGGGTGCCGCTCTGGCCCGGTGCGGTCGTGGATCGTCACCGGTTCTCCATTCAGCGTGATCGTCGGATTTGAATCGCCTATGGCAGCGGCGGCCTCTTCTGCTGTCATCCAACGCCCCACACCCATCGTCAACTCGACCACGCCCGCCGGGAAGGTGTTCGGCGAGCACTGCGTATCGCCGGGGCTGAGCAAAATTGAGGTCAGCGGCGGCGCCGGGGCCCCCGGGAAGTTGCGCGCCCAGTCGGCGTATTGTGCGGCCTCCATCGGCTGCGCTGGCGAAGGATCTTGCCCGGCGCCGGCAATCTCCGCCTGTTGATCGTCGTTCAGATCGGTGGCCTGGCCGGTTGTCCCGCTCAAACGGCATTCCCCTTCAAGGCAGGTCACCACGGCCTGCCCCGTGTCTTCGGCGAACTCAACGCTCATGTAAGAGCCGCGCACTGTCGCTACCCCGATCGGCGTTTCGATCTCCAACACGCCCTCTTCGGCTGTCCCTGTGAGCGCCACCCACAATTTGCCCGCTGCCAGCTTTAAACGGGTCACGGCGTCAGTCGGCGCCGCCGTCAGGTCAGTCAGCGTGAATTCGCTGTTCGCAGCCAGGCGCAGGATTGCCCCATCCGAAATATCCAGCCGGGCGCGGGCTTCGTCGCCGGTCTTCACCCCGCCCCCGACAAACAGGGATTGTCCCTCGGCGGCCTCTCTCCACTGAGCAACCGCGTCGTTGCGGGCATCCACCTCCTTTTGCAGCTCAGAGAGGGTAGCCGAGCGAGGCGGGATCGTAGGCGTCGGGACGAGAGTGGGAGTGAGGGTGGGAACAGCGGTAGGGACAGGGGTGAACGTGGGGGGCGGGGAGGCAGAAGGAATTGGCGTCTGCGCCGATTGGCAGGCATAGAGGCTAAAAGCAACGATCACGATTAGCGCTACTGAGGACGCGGTAGTATTCAAAGTGTTGCGCATTTTTCTGCTCCTTGTCATAGCGCGGTCTCTCAATTTAGGGCTTGTAGAAGAATAACTCCGCAGTTTGCTCCGGCTGGATTTGCAATCCAGCCGCTTGGCCGCCGGATTGCAAATCCGGCGGGAGCGGAGTTATTCCTTGACGAGTCCTTATTGATTGTAATAAACACCCGACCTACTTTCAACCGTGCGCAACTTGACCCAATTTGTGAGCGAAGTACAATCCACCCGTTCCATACTCGCCATTTTTAGACTACGCCTATGACCAGTGATATATCCCTTCAGCCCATCCTCCAGCGCGTCCCCCCGTTTGCCTCGGCCACGACGCTTCAGGTCTCTGAACTCTCGGGGGGCATCACGAACAAGAACTACAAGATAGAGGCCGACGGCGAGGCGTATGTGCTGCGCATCGGCGGCGACGAGACCAAGCACCTGGGCATTGACCGCCGGGTCGAATACGGCTGCACCCTCGCCGCCTCGCGCGTCGGGGTCGCGCCCGAGCCAGTCGCATTCCTCGAACCCGAAGGCTACCTTGTCACGCGCTTCATCGCCGGCCCCGGCCTGCCCGCCGACCAGATCGGGACCGAGGTCAACATCCGCCGCGTCGTCGAATCGCTCAAACGCTATCACGCGCTCGACCGCTTCCCCGGCGCGTTCTCGCCCTTCCGCGTCGCCGAGGCCTACGAACAAACGGCGCGGAGTTTCAAGGTCAACCTGCCGGGGAAGATGGGGTGGTATCTGGAGAAAGCGCGCGAGATCGAGCGGGCCATGTACCGCGCGCCCTTCGCCCTGCGGCCCTGCCACAATGACCTGCTCAACGCCAACTTCATTGACGACGGGACGCGCATCCGCATCCTGGACTGGGAGTACGCGGGCATGGGCGACCTCTTTTTCGACCTCGGCAACTTCGCCGTGCAGCACGAGTTTAACGACGAGCAGGACGAAATCCTGTTCCGCGCTTACTTCGGCGAAAGCGGAGACGACCAGCCGGGCAGCGACGTTCCGGCGGAACATGTCTACAAAAGCCGCCGCGCCCGGCTCAAGCTCATGAAAATCATGTCCGACCTGCGCGAGGCCATGTGGGGCATGGTGCAGGTGGGGGCGTCAAAACTGGACTTTGATTACGTGGGGTACGGGAAGAAGTACTTTGACCGCTTTGAGGCCGCGCTCAAGGGAGAGAGATATGCGGTGTGGTTGAAGGAAGTATAGATATGCTCCATACTGTGCAGAAGCATCAAGGCTGCTTGGAATTGGAGGGTTTGCCATGTTAACCCGTTTGACCGTACGCAACTTTAAACGGTTTGATGAGATTGATGTTGAACTGGGCAGTCCCGTGGTTTTGATAGGCCCCAATAATTCGGGCAAGACCACCGCACTCCAGGCCCTGGCATTGTGGGACATTGGCTTACGGCGCTGGAATGAAAAACGTCGTGGGGCGCCAGCGCCAGAGGAACGACCGGGGGTAGCCATCAACCGACGCGACTTGACCATGATCCCCATACCGGATGCCAGCTTGCTTTGGCGTGACCTGCACGTGCGAGATGTGCGCCGTATGGAGGGGAAGCAAGAGACTCAGAATATTCGAGTGGATATCATCGTCGAAGGCGTTACCGAAGATCAGTCCTGGCGGTGCGGTTTAGAGTTCGACTACGCTAATGAGGAGTCGTTTTACTGTCGCCCGTTACGTCTTTCTAACGCAAGAAATGCGCCTAGGATGCCGATACCGGAACAGGCAGGAAAACAGCGCATTGCTTTCCTACCACCCATGTCAGGTTTAGCGGCCGTAGAACCAGCCTGGGAAGCAGGTCGAATTAACGTGCTGATTGGCGAAGGGCAAACTGCCCAGGTGCTACGCAATCTGTGCCAGAATATTGCAAAAGATAAGCCAGCTGAATGGCAGCGAGTGTGCGAACACATTGAGGCTCTATTTGGCGTGGAACTGGATAAACCTGTGCATATCCCCGAGCGGGGGGAAATAACGATGGCTTACCGCGAGAAGTCCGGTGTTCGCCTGGACCTCGCCGCATCAGGGCGCGGCTTACAACAAATTCTGCTGCTGATGGCCTACCTGTATACAAATCCTGGCGCCATTCTGCTGCTGGACGAACCTGACGCACATCTGGAAATTCTTCGCCAACGTCAAATCTATCAGTTACTGACGCAAGTTGCTCATCAACAAGGCAGCCAGATTATAGCGGCCAGCCACTCCGAAGTCGTGCTGAATGAAGCGGCAGGCAGGGATTTAGTCATCGCGTTCGTCGGCAAGCCCCATCCGATCAGTGATCGCGGCAGCCAGGTGATCAAAGCGCTGGCCGAAATAGGCTTCGACCAGTATTACCAGGCGGAACAAACCGGTTGGGTGCTTTACTTGGAAGGTTCAACCGACCTCGCAATTCTACAGGCTTTTGCACGTCGGTTGGGTCATGCCGCTGCCCAGGCGCTGGAGCGGCCCTTTGTCCACTACGTCGCTAACCAGCCTCAAAAAGCGCGCGATCATTTCTTCGGGCTGCGCGAGGCGAAAAAGGATCTGGTGGGCATTGCAATCTACGACCGTCAAGATAGAGAGTTGCAACAACCGCCGGCCTTGCGCGAGCTCATGTGGAGCCGACGTGAAATTGAGAATTACCTCTGTTTTCCCGAAGTCCTCCTGGCTTATGCGACAGCCTCTGCCGAGAAGGACGTTTTACTGCCCGGCCCTTTGTTTGCGGTAGCCGAGGCAGAGAGACGCCGATCGGCCATGCAAGAGTGCATCGCCGACCTCGTGCCACCGGTCGCTCTGCGTAATCGAAATGATCGTTGGTGGAACGAAGTCAAGGCCAGCGACGAGTTTTTGGACCGTCTATTTGATATGTTCTTCAAAAAGGTGGGCCTGCAGAATCTGATGCGCAAGAACGATTACTACATACTCGCCGACCTCGTACCCGAGAGCCTGATCGATTCAGAAGTGAGACACAAACTTGACGCAATCGCCGAAGCAGCTCAAAGGGCAAGCCCGACTCTATCCTAAGAAAGTGTCTTCAAACTCGCTCAAAGTCCGCCTCCTTCGCGAAGCACCCTTTGGGGCGCGGACGTTCCCAACCGCGAGGATGCGGTTGGGGAGCATTTATTAAACAGACTCTAAAAAAGACGAGGCGTCTATGCAGAATCAAACACAAGCCGCCATCATCGGCGGCGGAGTCGGCGGATGCAGCATTGCTTACCACCTCACCCTCATGGGCTGGACGGACGTGGTCCTCGTCGAGCGCCACGAACTGACCAGCGGCTCCACCTTCCACTCGGCGGGGCTGGTGGGGCAGCTGCGCACCACCTCCAGCCTGACCAGGATGATGCGCTACAGCACCGACCTTTACCGCAAACTCAACGACCTCACGGGCGTTGATCCTGGCTGGCGCGAGGTCGGCAGTCTACGCATCGCGTCCTCGGACGAGCGCATGGAAGAACTCAAGCGTATCGTCGGCTACTCCAGGGCGTTCGGGATGCCGCTGGAGATGCTCTCGCCCAAGGAGTGCCACGACCTCTTCCCGCTCATGTCGCTGGACGACGTGAAAGGCGGTGTGTACCTCCCCACCGATGGCTACATTGACCCGACCGGCCTGACCAACGCGCTCGCCGCGGGGGCCAAGAGCCGGGGCGCAAAGTTCCTCACCAACACCCGCGTCCTGTCCATCACCGTCCAGAACAATCAGGTGACCGAGGTCATCACCGATCAAGGGGCAATCAAGACAGACGTGGTCATCAATGCCGCCGGGCTGTGGGGGAACGACATCGCCCGCATGGTGGGACTGACGCTTCCCATCATCCCGATGGCGCACCTGTACCTCATCACCAAACCCATCGCGGGCCAGCCGCACACTCTCCCCACCATGCGCGACCCGGATAACCTGGTCTATTTCCGCGAGGAAGTGGGCGGCCTGATCGCAGGCGGCTACGAGCGCCAGCCCGCGCCATGGGGCCTCGACGGCGTGCCGCCGGATTGGAATTATAAATTGCTTGAACCCGACTGGGACCGCTTCACGCCGCTGATGGAGAACGCGATCAAGCGCGTCCCTGTTTTAGAGACGGCGGAGATTGTCCAGTTGTTGAATGGCCCCGAAGGCTTCACTCCCGACGCCGAATACCTCCTCGGCCCGACGGCGGTGCGCGGCTTTTGGGTGGCCTGCGCATTCTGCGCGCACGGCCTGGCGGGCGCGGGCGGCATCGGCAAGGTCATGGCCGAATGGATCATTGACGGCCACCCCGAATGGGATATGTGGCGGCTCGATGCGCGCCGCTTTGGCAACCAGTACGGCAGCCAGGCCTACACCCTCGCGCGCACGATTGAGACTTACGGCCAATACTACGACATCCACTACCCTGCCGAAGAGCGGCAGACTGCCCGGCCCTTGCGCCTCTCGCCCGCCTACCAACGCCTCAAAGACCTCGGCGCGGTCTTCGGCGAAAGGGGCGGCTGGGAACGCCCCAATTATTTTGCCCCTTACGAGAAGGAGGCGAACGCTTCGCGCGGTCACGAGCCGAAGGGCTGGGGAAAGCACAACTGGTCGCCCGCCATCGGCGTGGAGCACCTCGCCGCGCGCGAACGCGCCGGGCTGTTCGACGAGACCTCGTTCAGCAAGATCGAAGTCCTCGGCCCCGGTGCCCTAGCCTTCCTTCAGCGGCTGTGCGACAACGACGTCGACCGGCCCGTGGGGACGGTCGTTTACACCCAGATGCTCAACGCGCGCGGCGGCGTCGAGTGCGATTTCACCGTGACCCGCCTCGCCCCCGACCGCTTCATGATTGTCACGGGCACGGCGTTCGGCACGCACGATATGACGCACCTGCGCCGCTATGCGCCCAACGACGGCTCGGTGTACATCAACGATATCACCTCGGCGCGCACTTGCTTCGGACTGGGGGGGCCGCGCGCCCGCGACATCCT
>DAOTXG010000145.1:0-7937 GCA_034435515.1 Anaerolineales bacterium | reverse complement strand
GGGCGGGGCAGAGATTTTTGTGCACGAGGCCTACAACGAGGCCGACGAAGCGCAGTTCGTCGTGGACACGATCGCGGCCCTGGCCGCCCGCGGCGACTGCGCGCCCGGCGATTGCGCGGTGATGTACCGCACCAACGCGCAATCCCGCGCGGTGGAAGAAGCCTTTTTGCGGGCGAACCTGCCCTACAAACTCGTCGGCGCGCAGCGCTTCTACGGCCGGCGCGAGGTCAAGGACGTGCTGGCGTATCTGCGGCTCATTCACAACCCCGCCGACTCGGTCGCGTTCCTGCGCGTGATCAACACGCCGCCGCGCGGGCTGGGGGCCAAGACGCTCGAGCAACTGCAGGCCCTCGCCAGCGCGGGGAACGTCCCCCCCGCCGAGGTCGCCCGCGACCTGGGCGAGCACGACCGGCAATCCCGATATGCCGAGGCCTTCACGGGCAAGCCGGGCGCCTCCCTCGCCAACTTCGGGCGGATGCTCAACCACTGGGTACTCGCCCGAAATGAACTGACGGTGGCGCAGCTGATGGATGCCGTGCTGGCGCGCATCAATTACAAAGACTTCATTGACGACGACACCGAAGAAGGCGCAGACCGCTGGGAGAACGTGCTGGAACTGCGCGGGGTGGCCGCCGAGAACCCGGACGTGACCCTGGCCGAGTTTTTGGAACAGGTGTCGCTCGTCTCCGACCAGGACACTTTGGCCGACGCCCAGGAGGGTGCGGGGAGAGCGCCGACGCTGCTCACGCTCCACGCGGCGAAGGGGCTGGAGTTCCCGGTCGTGTTCATCGTCGGCCTGGACGAAGGCGTCCTGCCGCACCAGCGCTCGTTCGACGACCCCGAGGCGATGCACGAGGAGCGGCGGCTGATGTACGTGGGCATGACGCGCGCCAAAGACCGGCTGTATCTCCTGCGCGCCTTCCGCCGCTCGCTCTACGGCGACTCTTCGCTGGCCGAGCCATCGCGCTTTCTGGAGGACATTCCCGATCAATTGACCGCCGGGAACATGGCGCGCCACGCCGAGCGGTCGAATGTGGAAAGAATGTATAAAAAGGCGACCGCGTGGGACGCGGGCCGCCTGGCGAATGTGACTCCCGCCAAACACAAATCCGGCCAGCGCGTGCGGCACCCGCAGTTCGGCGAGGGCATTGTGATTGATAGTCAGCTGAGCGGCGGCGAGGAAGAAGTGATCGTGGCGTTCGACGACGTGGGGATCAAACGGCTCGCGGCGAATATAGCGAATTTGGAGATTCTCAGGGGCTGATATGGATATCTCAGTTGACCTGAGTGGGCGCGTCGAAACGCTGACCGTCGACTCGGCCATCGCGCTTACCAATTCAATCGAGCGCGCTATTTTGCTTCCAGCCCGAGTCAAGCGACGAGCCAGTCAGCATTTGAAAGCGCGGCGTGAAGTCCAAGATGATCTCCATCCGCCTCTTCGTCGGCGTGTTGTTCTTGTTATTGCAGCCGGTGCTGGGAGATGTAGCGGCGATTACGATAGACCGGGAATTCGTCGGCTGGGATGGGGAGATACGAAGTTTGCTACTGGCGCTAACCCGCCGCGCTGGATATCAGTTGAAGAGCGACGCAATTCAATTTCGGTCGGTGGGCAAGCACGCCGGTTGTCATCACTTGGCGCTCGCCACATTTCGTTGAGAACGCCAGCCTGACCATCGCGTCACATTGGCAGAACTCTTGCGCGTATGTTAAAAAGAAAAATCGGGAGGGCGCCTGTATCAGGACGCTCGCAGTCAGCCTACACCGTCCGGTAAAGGATAGGATTCAACTGACCACCCGACTTTCTACATTCAATATAGACTGGAATTTGGCCTTTGTCAACTATGAACCTCCTCGTGACTGGCGGCGCGGGCTACATTGGCTCGGCGTGCGCCCAGGCCCTGCTCGACGCGGGGCACACCGTCACCGTGCTGGACAATCTCGCGCGCGGCCACCGGGCGGCCGTGCCTTCCAGCGCGCGCTTCGTCCACGCCGACATCGGCGACCGGGCAACGCTGGCCGAAGTGTTCGCCTCCGAGGACTACGAGGCCGTGCTGCACTTCGCCGCGCTCATCGAAGCCGGCGAGAGCATGCAAGACCCCGGTCTGTATTTCCGCATGAACACGGCCTACTCCAACAACGTCGTCGAAGCCGCCGTTCGACACGGGGTCAAGCGTTTTGTGCTCTCGTCCACGGCGGCGGTGTACGCCGGAAGCGACGAGCCGCTCCGCGAAGATTCCACCCTCCGCCCCGCCAACGTCTACGGCCAGACCAAACTGATGATCGAGCAGATGCTGGAGTGGTATTCGCAAATCCACGGCCTGCGTTACGCCGCCCTGCGTTACTTCAACGCCGCCGGCACGCTGCCGGGCCGGGGCGAGGGCCACCAGCCGGAGAGCCACCTCATCCCGCGCGTCCTGCAGGTCGCGCTTGGCCAACGTCCTGCGGCGCAGATTTACGGCGCCGACTATCCCACGCCCGACGGCACGTGCATCCGCGACTACATTCACATCGCCGATCTCGTCTCGGCGCACCTGCTCGCGCTCGACGCGCTGGCCGAATGCCCGGCCCTGGTCTACAATCTTGGCAACGGCGCTGGCTACTCGGTCCGGGAGGTGATTGAGACGGCGCGCGAAGTCACGGGCCATCCCATCCCGGCGGAGGAGCATCCCCGCCGCCCCGGCGACGCGCCCCGCCTGGTCGCCTCGTCCGACAAAATCCGGCGCGAACTCGGCTGGGTTCCGCGCCAACCGGCGCTCGAAGATATTATCGCCTCGGCGTGGGAGTGGCACAAAGCGCACCCGCACGGATACGGTTAAGTTATTGTTCATGGCGCTCGACCCCTATTATCTCCTCGGCGTCCCGCAGAATGCCTCGTCCGGCGAAATCCGCACCGCCTACCGCCGCCGCGCCGCCGAGAGCCATCCCGACCGCCAGCCGCCCGACCGTCGCGCCTGGGCCGAAGAGCAGATGAAGCAGCTCAACGCCGCGCGCGACATCCTGCTCGACCCGCGCCGCCGGGCCGAGCACGACGCCAAAGTACGCCTCGAAATGGAGAAAGCCCGCTGGCGCGCCCGGCAGGAGACCTTTGTCCCGCCCGACCCGCCGCCGGGGACCCTCCGGCGGCGGCGGCGTCATCTGACCGGCGGGTGGTTCGTTTTATGGGTGTTCGTCCTGTGCCTGTTGATCCTGGGCGTCGTCAGCCTCTTCGTCTTTTCCAGTTCAGGGGCGGCCCTGACCGGCCCGCTGGCGCTCGTCGCCGCCCTCGCGCGGTGCGTGGGCGGGCTTTTCCTCACCAGCCTGGTGTTGATGGTGATCGCCTATCTCCTCTCCAGCTTCGCCCAGTCGCTGAGAAATTGATGCGCCTCGCAATCAATGGGTGGTTCCTCGCGCACGATCAACACACGGGGAGCGGCCAGTATCTCCGCGCGCTGCTGGAATGGCTGCCCCGATTGTCGGAACATGCCCTTCACGTCGTCGTACCAGACCCGGCTGACCTCCCGGCTCTGCCGGAGGCCATCCACCTCCACCGGGTCCGCTGCGGCGCGACGGACCTGGCCAAAGTCCGCTTCGAGCAAAGCCTGTTCCCGCGCGCCTGCCGCGCGCTGAAAGCCGACCTGGCGCACATCCCCTACTGGGCCCCGCCGCTTTCGGCTCCGTGCCCGCTTGTCGTCACCATCCACGACCTCATCCCGCTTGTCCTTACCGAATATCGCGGCGACTGGCGCGTGCGGCTTTACACGGCGCTCGTCTCGGCTGCCGCGCGGGGCGTGGCCATGGTGCTGGCCGACTCCGAAGCCTCGCGGCAGGACATCGTCAAGCACCTCGGCCTGCCCGAGGCGCAAGCCCGCACCATCTACCTCGCCGCCGACGCGCGCTATACCCCGGCCAGCGGCTTCCTGCTCGACGAAGCCGTGAAGCAAAAATACGACCTGCCTGATGGCTACGTGCTCTACCTCGGCGGTTTCGACGCGCGCAAAAACGTCCAGGCCCTACTGTCCGCCTGGACGTGGGCCGCCAATTCCGTCGGCGAGGCCTACCCGCTCGTCCTTGGCGGCCAGTTGCCCCGGCCGGATGGCAAACTTTTCGCAGATTACCTGCGCCTGGTGCAAGCGCTCGACCTGGGCGACACGGTCAAATTCATCGGCCACGTGGACGAGTCCGACAAGCCCGCGCTCTATCGCGGCGCGTCGGTGTTTGTCTTCCCCTCGCGCTACGAAGGCTTCGGCCTGCCGCCGCTCGAGGCCATGGCCTGCGGAGTCCCAGTCGTGTGCGGCAACGGCGGGTCATTGCCCGAAGTCGTCGGCAACGCGGGCTACGTCCTCCCGCCCCTCGACACGCGCGCCTTCGGCGCGGCCATCCTCACCTGCCTGGTCGAACCGACGGTGAGCGACGACCTGCGCCAGCGCGGCCTGGCGCAGGCCAAAAAGTTCTCGTGGGAAAAGACCGCGCGGGAGACGCTGGCGGCGTACGAGGCTGCAGCGAGAGAGAAAAGATAGAGAAAAGAAAGAGATGGAGCAAACAGGCTGCTTACGCAATACGGAATACGCACTACGTTTTCTTTTCTTTCTGTTCACCCTCAGCCTTTATACTTTCACCCTCTCCCCCAGCCTCCTGCCCGCCGACGCGGGCGAATATCAGGTCGTCGGCGCGCTGCTGGGCGTGGCGCACCCGCCCGGCTTTGCGCTCTACACTCTCCTGAGTTGGCTCACCACGCGCGTCCTGTTTTTCATCCAACCCGCCGCCGCCATCAATTTCCTCTCGGCGCTGCTGGCCTCGCTGACCCTCGTCCTCCTCAGCCGCGCCGTGCAGCGCCTGACCGGATCGCGCCTGGCCGGGATCAGCGCCGCGCTCGCCCTCGGCTTCTCCACGACTTTCTGGGCGCAGGCCGTGACCGCCAACGTGCGGATGCCCACCGCCTTCGCCGCCGCCCTCGCTCTCGACCATATTACTAATTACCAATTACGATCTCGCTCGCCGGCCCACCTGGGATTTGGCTCTTGGGATTTGGGATTTATTGCCCTCGCCCTCGGCCTCGGCGTCTCACACCACGGCTCGCTTATTTTTGCCGCCGCAGTCCTGGGCCTCTATGCGCTGTGGCTCAACCCGGCCGTCTTACGCCGGCCGTGGCCTCTGTTCCTCGGTCTCATCCCGTTCCTCGCCTGGCTCTACTTCCCGCTCCGCGCGGGCGCCTTCGGCGCGCCGCCGCGCCTGGCCACGCTCGACGGTTTCCTCGAGCATATCCTCGCGCGCGGCTTCAGCGGCGACCTTTTCTTCTTTGCAACCTCAGAATTTTTACCAGACCGGATGCGTATTTTCGGGAACATCCTGGCCTTTCAATGGACCTGGCCCGTGTTGGTGCTCTCCGCCCTGGGCGGCCTGGCGGCGCTCTATCGTGACCGCCGATCCGGCGCGCTCCTCCTTGCCGCCTTCGTCGTCCATTCCTTTGTCTCTATCACCTATCACTCTCCGCAGACCGTCGAATATCTCCTGCCCTCATACGTTTTCATGGCCGCCCTGATGGGTTACGCCTTTGCCGAGCTCTTTCGCGCCATTCTTTTTTTTACCGCAAAGGCCGCAAAATTCGCGGAGAGATTTGCTTTTATCTCGCCGTTTTCTCGACCTCATTTGGGATTTGGCATTTGGGATTTGGGATTTTCTCTCCCCCTGAGTCTTACCCTCCTCCTTCCTCAAGTCCTCTCTACCTTCCCCTCCTACCTCGCCCTCGCACGCGACGCCTCAACACGCGAATACGTCAGCGCCCTCCTCGCCGCCGCGCCGCGAGAGGCCGTCATCCTCTCGTCCTGGCACTGGGCCACCCCGCTGTGGTACGCGCAAAAGGTCGAGGGCTGGCGCCCGGATGTGGAGGTGCGCTACGTCTATCCACGCACTGACTCGCTGGCCGACGATTGGGTCAAGGAGATCGAAACCACGCTGCCCGCGCGCCCGGTCGTCGTCACCAGTTATTACCCCCAAGAGTTCAACGCCCTGCCGTATCGTTTCATCCCGTTCGCCTCCGCCTGGCAAGTCCTCGACCGGCCGCTGACGCCCCCGCCCGGCGGCCTGACCGGCTATCAGGCGTTCGCGGAGTGGGAATTTCTCGGATATCATCTGTACTCCACACACTCATCCGTTCGATCCGTTGACTTAACCGCCGCCTGGCGCACGACCGCTGCGCCTCGCGATATTAACTTCTTCGTCCACCTCGTCGGCCCCGACGGCCAGCTCTATGGACAGATGGATGTGAGCCATCCTGCCGCGCGCTACGTCGTCGGCGAGGTATTGCTCGACCGCTATCAGATTGCGATCCGCCCTGACACGCCTCCTGGCGACTACGCCCTCGTCGCTGGCGCGTATTTGCCCGACGGCGCGCGCCTCGCCGAAACACGCCTGACCAGGCTGTCCATCGCTCCCCGCCCTACAGCCCCCGTCACCCTCCACCCGTTCTCTCGCAACTTCTCCGGCGCAAACCTCGTCGGCTACGATGTTGACCACACCCTGCCTGACTCTCCGCGCCTCTACTTGCACTGGCAACTGGGGCCTCAGCCAGTTACTCTTTCCATCCTTGACGCCTCGTTCACCCTCCCTGCCGGGCCAGGTTACCTCACCACGACGCACGACCTCCTCCCCGGCCAACCCGCCTCCATCTCCAACCTCCAACTTCCAACCTCCAACCTCCGACTTCCAATCTCCACGCGAAGCATCCAATCTCCAACCCCACTCCGCTTCGCTTCGGGGGCCAATGTCTCTAATCCTCAATCTCGCTACGTCCCCTTCGGCAACGCCCTCTTCCTCACCGAAGCCCGGCTCTCCACCTCTTCCCTTCGTCCAGGCCAAACGCTCACTGTGGACCTGCGCTTCCTCGCGGCGCGCCCGCTCACCGCAGACTATACGGTGAGCGTATCCATCGCCGGGGCAGGCTGGCGCGTCCAATCCGACGTCACCCCGGCGGGCGGGGCCATCCCCACGCTCAAATGGATCACCGGCTCGCGCATCGCCGACCGCCACGCCCTGACCATCCCGGCCAACGCCGCGCCCGGCCCGGCGCAGGTGTTCCTCGCCATCTACGACGCCTTCACTCAGCGCAACCTCGCCCTCCTCGATCCGCGCCTGGCGCTCCTCGGCCCCGCCGCGCCGCTGGGAACGGTAGAAATCGCCGCCCCGTGACGAGAGGTTGTAATATAATGCCCAGCAGTGGAGGTCGTATGATCAACACAGATCAAGAACGACAAGTAACTCTGGAGCGCATTGCCTATTTTCAGAGACAAGTCGCTCACCTTCGGAACACGGAAAAGAACCCGGTCAATTATCGGTTAACCGTTTCCGGTTATCTGGCCGAGATTGACCGGATGAATTTGGAAGTACGTGAGTATTTGTCACTCCTGCCAAGCGAATTGCCGACGGAGGCAGCATCCCCTAATCTTCGCTGAGGAAACCCATGCCCATTGCCCATCACGAACTGCGCGTCTATAAAAATCGCGGCGTCGTCATCACCCTGGCGCCGTCCTACGAACAGCTGGAGCGCGACAGCCTGGCCGCCGTCGAGCCGCTGTGGGCCAAATACCCCAAGACTCACTCGCTCTGGGAGATGCTCGTCAACGACCGCGAGGCGCGGGCCAACTGGGACATGGCCGACTACATGGCCGTGAACAAGCTGAAGTACAACGACCACGGCCTCACGCACGCCATCGTCGCCTCCACCAACGCCATCCGCATCTTCGACCTGCTCGTGCAGGCCGGCCTCGCGCCCGAGGTAGCGGCCTCCGGCGCGGGCGACGTAGACGATGCGTGTCTGACAGTGGCAATTGCGACGCTGCTGCACGACATCGGCAACCAGGTGCACCGCAAATACCACGAGATGATGGGGGTCGGCCTGGCGCGGGGGATGCTTGACCGGTTGATGCCGGAGATTTACCCCGACGTCGAACAGCGCATCGAAC
>DAOTXG010000144.1:0-11490 GCA_034435515.1 Anaerolineales bacterium | reverse complement strand
CTCTTGACATCATCGCTGGCTTATCGGAATATGCGAGCGGCCGACGCCCGAACATCGTTACCGGCAGAACCTTCGTCGGCGTTGCCGATCGCAACCAGGATGGAAAGCATGAGATTATTTTGATTTTTACCTCGAAACGCGCCAGGAAAACGGAAGCGGCCACAGTTCTCAGACGCTTCGGAGCCGATAAGGTCATGATGCTTGATGGCGGCGGTTCTACACAGCTTATTTGCAAAGGCGTTTCCTATATCCGCGCCGCTCGCCCTATACCCCAAACGATCGCAGTGCTTAGTCGGGTTGTTCCCCTTTCGCTGGTGCCGTGGTCAGACAGCCCGAATTAGTGGTTCTGCTCCTGCACGGGCAGTCAGGACCGATCATTCTCCCCTACTTCAAGGGCGGGAATTTCATCACGCGATGATTCGCGCTGTCGGAGACGTAGATCGCGCCGTCCTCGCCCACCACGACGCCCAGGGCGAGGCCGAACGTCGTCGCATCCGCGCCATAGTCGCCCCAGGTAGCGAGGAAATTGCCATCCTTGTCGAAGACCAGCACGCGGTAGCCCTCCGGGTCGGTCACGTACAGCCGGCCCTGCGCGTCGAGGGCGAGGTAGGGCTTGTTTTCGAGCGACTGCCCGAACCAGCCCTCGATCTTCCACTCTTTGTCGAAGCGATATTCGCCCGTGGCCGCCTCCGGCCTGAAGCGTTGGATGCGCTGGTTCCACGTGTCGGCGACGTAGAGCGTCCCGTCCGGCGCCAGCGCCAGGCCCACCGGCTCGTCCAGGAAGCCCGGCTCGAAACCGGCTGAGCTGACGCTGGCAAGGCCGTTGCCGTCCTTGTCGAAGATGACAATGCGCTTATTGCCCGTGTCGGCGACGAACACGCGGCCCTGGGCATCCACCGCCACCGCGCGCGGCCCCCACAGCGCGTCAAACGTCTCCGCCTGTCCAAAGCGCCCCCAGGCTTTGACGAAGTTGCCGTTCGCGTCGAACTTCTGGATGCGGTGGTTCCACGTATCGGCGACGTAGACCGATCCCTCCGGCGAGACGCCGATGCCCCACGGCTCGTTGAACTGGCTCGGCCCGGCGCTGTTCTGCTCGAGCACGCCCTGCGAGCCCCAGGCGGTCAGCAGGTTGCCCTCCGCGTCGAACTTCTGGATACGGTGGTTCTGCGCATCGGCCACGTAGACTGAGCCATCCGGCCCAAGGGCAAGGCCGCGCGGCGTGTTGAACGAACCGAGCGCGTTGCCCTGCACGCCCCACGTCTTCAGCGCGGCGATGGTCTGCCGGGATTTGGCGTACGGGTCTTCCTGGACGCCCTGGCCGAGCGTGGCTGGCCCCACGCCGTAGCCCCACATCTGCGCGGCCACGTCCTTGCGGACGTAGAACCGCATCCGTTCGGCCACCGGCCATTTCGAAAGGTCGAAGTCCGTCCCGGTCAGCTCGCCGTAGCGCTTGTAATCGCGGTTGAACCAGATGTCCCACAGGGCCTGCCGGTATTCCGCGCTGCTCAGCGCATTGCGGATGCGCTCCCACGTCAGGTTGAAGTAATCCTGCATCGGCCAGACCATGCGGATGTACTCGAACTCGTAATAGCGCTCGCCCAGCAGGGCTCTCACCTTATCCCAGTGCCTGGGGCCGGCGATGACGACCGGCGTGTTCAGGCCCTCGCGCGTCGGGTTCTCTCCGTAAAAACCGTAGTTCCGCTGGTCGTACTCGCGGAGATACCAGGTCATCGGCCAGGAGACGTCAGAGTCGTAGGCGACCTTGAGCGGGCCGTTGTCCAGCGTGCGGGCGGCGATCTCGTCCACCTGCTCCATCACCGTCTTGACCCCACGCGCGCTGTGGGCATAGACGAGAAATTCGTTGGCCGAGTCGTAGTTGATGTACGCCGCAACAAAGGCGGCGCGCGCGGTGAGCAGCGCCAGCACGCCGAAGAACGACAGCCCAGCCAGGCGGCCGACGTTGTCCCAGCCGAGGTCGCGGCCCAGGTGGTAAACGGCAGTCAGACAAATCGCCAGGACAATCAGGGCCGACACGAAGGCCGCCGTCGCCTGCAAGTGTGACAACTGACTGCCCTGAAACGGCGGCTGACT
Organism: Anaerolineales bacterium; assembly: GCA_034435515.1. Classification (GTDB taxonomy): domain Bacteria; phylum Chloroflexota; class Anaerolineae; order Anaerolineales; family UBA6663; genus DATDRS01. The sequence continues at coordinate 9,399 of DAOTXG010000144.1, read as the reverse complement.
GCCGAGCAGCCCGCCCTGCCCGAATCCAACGACCGAGGCCAGAGAAAGCACCGTCAAGGGCAGCAAGGCCGCCACCAGCCAGGCGCGGCGCGCGCGAAAAGCCTGCCAGTCAATAGCGTCAATAAAGCGGCCAATGGCCCAGCCGCTGACCAGGATGAGCGGCAGCGTGATGTGCGTGGTGAGCCAGGGCATCTTCTCGCCCGCGGTGCTGAACCCCACGAGCGCGGCGATGGCCCAGAAGCCGAACAGGCCGACGACGGAGAATTCCAGCGTTGCGCGCGGCGAATCCGCCTCCCCCTGCCCGGCTGCGTTTTCATCGCCCATCCTCAGCCAATGGGCGATGCCGATGCCCAGCGCCAGCAGCGCGCCGATCGCCGGCAGGAATTCGTAGATGGGCAGGTTGATGACCGGGTAGTAATACCAGGGCTGGTTGCCGCGCCGGACGCCGTGCTGCTCCAGCCAGTAGCCCAGCGAGCCGATCAGGCCGGTGGCCAGCCCGCCGCCGTTGGTGAAGAACGTGGTGAAGAGCGGGATGTAAATGCCGTAGAAGATTCCACCGGCGATCAGCGATTTCTTCCGGTCCCACACCCAGGCAATCGCCGCGCCGAGGGCCAATAACAGGAGCGTCACTATCGCCGTCGTCCCGGCATTGGAGGCGACGAATGCGCCCAGGTCCTGAACGGGAGGGAGATTGTAGTCAACCGGGTTTTTGCCCAACGCCCGCACGGGGAAGGCGGCGAGTTGCGGCAGGACGAAGATGCCGAAGATGACGATCAGGTCGAGCGCGGGGAAGCGACGCACTTCGTTCTGAAACCCGGCAAAGGCCAGCGCGCTGGCGACGAGCACGCCCACGCCGACCAGCCCCCAGGCCACTAATGCGACCCTCAGCGGGACCGACAGATTGGCGAAGGCCGAGGCGGCGCTAACTGCCTCTTCCTCCGGGTTCGCCGGGACTGCAGTGGCTGCGGTATCAAGCACGCCCGACGTCGTCTGGAGGAAGTGGATCGTAACCGCCGCGGCAGCGATGAGCAGAGCCAGCAGGGTCAGGTTGATCACCTGCCGATAACGGGACTGGTATTCGGGCCTGGGCCAGGAAACGAAATACCACTCGCGCGCAATGTGGAAACCGAGGAAGGTCATCATGATGGCGACGTAGATGAACGAGGTTTCCATCGTCGCGTACAACAGCGCAGTGACGGCCGCCAGCCAGTACAGGTATTTAGTCTCGCGCTTTTCCATGTAGTTGTTCACGCACAGCGCCGTCAGCAGCGCCCAGACGACGACGTACGGTTCGTCGCGGATGTAGCGCGAGTAGTAGAGCATGTAGGGCGAGATGAGCATGAGCAGCGCGGCGACGAGCGCGCCCGCGCGCCCCAGCCACTTGCGGAAGTGGTACATCAGCCCGACGGCGACGACGCCCATAATGGCCGAGGGGACGCGCGAGGTGAAGTCGTTGTCGCCCAACAGCCAGTAGGTGAAGGCCGTGGCTTCAAAACGCAGCACGCCGTGCATGAGCGGCGAGTGCTGGAAGCCGCGCCCCTGGTAGAGATACCAGGCGAACTGGGTGTGCAGGCTCTCGTCGTGGCTCATCACCCGGTCGCCCAGGCGGTAAAAACGGGTGACGAACGCCGCGACGATCAACGCCGCGTAAAGCGCCTTCTCCCAGTCCAGCGCGATGACCGACCAGAGGGGGCGGTCGAGGGTAGTAGGTTTGCTTTCAAGGGTAGTTGTTGCCATAAGTTCCTATCACGAGTTGTCCGTCGTCATCATAAGTAAAACGTAATGCGTAAAACGTAAATTACGTTTTACGTTTTACGTTTTACGTTTTACGCGTTCCCGACGCGGCGCCGGCGTCGAACGCGCTGGCTCGCCCCGCAGCCGCTTCACTTCCCAGGCTTCCAGTTCGCGCCACTGGCCCGGTTTCAGGTCGCCCAGTTTCAGCGTCCCCATCCGCACCCGGATTAAACGTCGAACCGGCATTCCGAGCAAGCGGCCAATGTCGCGGATTTCGTGCTTGCGGCCTTCGTGCATGACGACGCACAGCCAGGTGTCGCCGCCGTCGCGCTTTTCGCGCGTCACCTTCGCCGGTGCAGTGCGCTTGCCGTCTAAGATCACCCCGCGCCGCCACGCCGCCAGTTGTTCCTCGTCCGGCTCCCCGGCCGCCAGCACGCGGTATTCTTTCTCGGTCCCGTAGCGCGGGTGGGTGAGATGGTCGGTCAGTGCGCCGTCGTTCGTGAGCAGGATCAGCCCCTCGCTGTCCAAATCCAGACGCCCGACGGGATACAACCGTTCCGCGAGCGGGACGAGATCGCGCACGGTCTGCCGGTCGCCCTGTGGTTCGAGTGACGACACCACCCCGCGCGGCTTGTAGAGCGCGACGTAGACAAACTGCTCCTGTCGCACCGGGCGGCCGTCAAGCGCGATTCTATCCTGGGCCGGGTCGGCCTTCTGGCCTAACTGCGCTAATTGGCCGTTGACGGTGACTCTCCCCTCGGTGATGAAGGTTTCACAGGCTCGCCGGGAACCCAACCCCGCGCGGGCGAGGATTTTTTGCAGGCGTTCTTCCATGTCACCCCGTCTGATGCGCCTCAGGCTGCTCAGCCGCAGGCTGGGCTTCGTCCTCACCCTGCGGCTGAGCCGGGGGTTGCGGCATTTCCAGATTCAAGGCCGGGAGGTCGGCGAGGGAGGTCAGGCCGAAGTATTGCAAAAACTCTGGCGTGGTCGCGTAAAGCACCGGGCGGCCCGGCCCCTCCGTGCGCCCGACTTCCTCGATCAATCCCTTGCCCAACAGATTCTTGAGCACGCTGTCGGAGTTCACGCCGCGCACGGCCTCAATCTGCGGGCGCGTGACAGGCTGCTGATAGGCGATGATGGCGAGCGTCTCCAGCGAGGCGCGGGTCAGCGGCTGGGTCGCCGCCAGGCCGAGGAAACGCTCGACCCTTGAGCCGGCGGCTGGGGCAGTGGTCAACTGGACATTATCGCGTGACCGCTGAAGGCTCAAGCCGCGCTGGCCGCTGGCGTAAGTTTCGGCCAGCGCCATCAGGGCCGCCTCGACGGCGCGGGGCGTCACTTCCAATGCCTCGGCCACCTGTGTCACCGGAACCGGCCCGTCGGCGACGAACAACAGACTCTCGACGAGCGCCTCCAGGCTCAAATCGCCGTTGCTTACCGCTATCACCGTCTGGGGCAACGTCTCCGAATTGGCCTCCGCTCCCCTCTCTTTTTCTCTTTCTTTTTCTTTCTCTTGCCTCTTCCTCCGCCCCGCCTTTTCCTTCCCCACCGGCGGGAGCGCCGCGGCCGGGGGCGATTCCGGCCCAGGCAGGTTCCCCCTCACCCACTCGGTCTTGTCAGGCGTTTCGGTTGGAGTTGGCGTGCTATAATCGTTCGACATAATCACAGCAACTTGTGGAGGAGAGTATGCAGCCACGCAGTGTTCACCTCTGGACGATGATCCTTTCGCTGGCCCTGGCCGGTTTGGCCTGCGATCTCTCGGTAAGCGGCCCCACCCCGCCCGGCTCGCCCATCCCGGTCTCGACCGAAGCAGCAGGCCAGCTGGCGGAACTCTGGAAAAACGCGGTGGCGAACGCCTCCAATGGCGAAGTCAGCGTGATTGTCACCGAGGCGCAACTCACCTCGTATCTCGACCTCAAACTGTCGGAGCAGACCAACCCGCCTCTGCGCGACGTGCAGGTTTACCTGCGCGACAGCAAAATTCACATTTACGGCACGGCTAAAGCCGGGGGCGTTTCCACGACGGCGCTGGTCTCGCTCGCCGTGACCATTACCCCCGAGGGCAGCGCGCAGTTCTCCATCGAAAAAGCCGACTTTGGGCCGGTGCCAGTGCCGGCCGAACTGCTCAGTTCGCTCTCGTCTACGCTCAACGAGGCCCTCACCGGTCAACTTGGCTCGCTCGCCACAGGCATCAAAATCAAGTCCGTGCTCATCGCCGACGGCAACATGGGCATCATCGGGACGGTGAAATAGGCAGCGCGGGGAATTATACCAGCAGCGATGGGTAAGACCCAATATAAAACGTGGACGGCGCAGCGCGTATTGCGCCCCAAAGGGGTGCTTCGCGATATTGCGTCTTGCGTATGGAGTGTTCTCCTGGCCTCGTGCAGCGTCCTGGCACCCCTCCCCCCTGCCCCCACTGCAACGGTGGCGATCACCCTCACCGTCATCGCCGATGGCCAAACGCAGACCTTCGGCCTGGCCGCTCCGATGACGGTGCGTGAAGCCCTGGCCCAGGCGGGCATCGCCGTCGGCGAGTTGGACCGGCTCTCGCTTCCGCCCTACACCCGTCTCACCGCCCCGGCGACGGTCACGCTCATTCGGGTCACCGAGACCCTCGAAACGCAGGAGGTCGCCATCCCCTTCAGCGCCGAAGTGATCAAAAGTGAGGGCCTCCCGGAGGGCGAACAGCGCCTGCTGCAGGCGGGCGTCAACGGCGTCGAGCACATTACCTACCGCACCGTGTTCGAGAACGGCATCCAGGTCTCGCGCGACATCCTCAAACGCGAAGTGCTCACCGACACCATCCCGCAGATCACGCTCGTCGGCGCGCAGGCGTCGTTCACGCTGGTGCCCTTGACCGGCACGCTCGCCTACCTCAACGCCGGCAACGCCTGGATCATGCGCCAGAACTCCGGCCAGCGCCGCCCGGTCACGTTCAGCGGCGACCTCGACGGGCGCATCTTCCAACTTTCGCCCGACGGCCAGAGGCTGCTCTATACCCGCGCGCTCATCGCAGAACCCCTTCAGGGGACCAGCGCCGGTACGCTCACGCCGACTTTCAACTCGCTGTGGGCCATCTCGGTCACGACCAGCCTCACCAACGTCCAGCCGCTCGATCTGAAAGTCAGCAACGTCCTCTACGCCGAATGGTCGCCCACCCAGCCCAACGCGGCGGCCTACTCGACCGCCGAGAAGATCGACCGCGCCCCTGGCTGGCAGGCCAACAACGATTTGTGGCTCGCCACCTGGGGCTACGACCGCCGGAGGCAGCTTGTCTTCACGAACACACAAATCCTCGATACGTCGTCCGGCGGGATCTACGGCTGGTGGGGCACGGGCTACGCCTTCTCGCCCAACGGCGCCTACATCGCCTACGCTCGCACCGACTCGATTGGCCTGGTTGACCTGACCACGCTGGCCAAAACTGAACTCGCCTCGTTCACCGCGTACAACACGCACAGCGATTGGGCGTGGTATCCCACGCTCAACTGGTCGTCGAACAGCCTGTTTCTGTATACGGTGACGCACGGCCTGCCAAGCGGCCTGGAAGCGCCCGAAGACTCGCCGGTCTTTAACCTCACCGCGCTCTCGCCGCGCGGTCTGCGCGTGGACCTGATCCCCCGCGTGGGCATGTTCGCCAATCCCATTCCTTCTCCCATCCAGCCCTCGAACACGCCGGAGACCCCGCACCGCGTCGCTTTCCTGCAAGCGATTGAGCCGGCGAACTCCGCCAACAGCCGCTACCGTTTGGGCGTCATGGATCGAGACGGGAGCAACCTGCGCTTCATTTTTCCGCCTGAAGACCAGCCTGGCCTGAGCGCCAACGCGGGTTACACCTGGTCACCCGACGGCAAGCTCCTGGCAGTGATCTACGAGGGCAATCTCTGGTTGGTTGATCCCGATACTGGCGTCTCGCAGCAACTCACCGGCGATGGGCTGAGCGAGCATCCGACGTGGGGAAGGTAATAAGCAAACTGCGATGAAGTACCGCCGTCTGGTCTGGCCTTTATCTATCACCTTGTTAGCCGCTTTGATGCGTTGGCATCGCCTCGACGACGTCCGGCTTAGCTGGGATCACGCCTATCCCATAGCCCAGGCCCAAAGGCTGCTTGCTAAAGGTGAATGGCCGATCTTGGGCCAGGTCACCACATTCTTCGTCAGTAATCCGCCTGGCCAGGCCTACGTCAACTTGATACCGCTGGCCTTGTTTGGCTCGACATGGGGCGTCTTTTGGTTCATCACGACTGTCAATATCCTGGCCGTTCCACTATTGTACCGCCTGGGGCGCGAGGTATTCGACGAACACGAGGCGCTGATCGGGTCGTTCCTGATCGCCGTCAGCCCGTGGGTCATCCTATATAGCCGCGCCACCTGGTCCTCGGCGCTGGTTCCCATTGGGGCAGCGCTGATTCTGGCGCTGCTCCTGCCTGCCCTGTCAGAGTTGCCTCAACCCGCGCGCTACCGGCGTCTGTTGGCCGCGTTGATCGTTTTGACCATCCTTGCCCAATCCTATTTGTTGGCCCTGTTCATCGCTCCAGTTCAGGTGGGGTTGATTCTACTTTTGCGGTTCAGGCACATCCCCTGGCGCGCCGTTCAACTGGGCGGCGCAATCTTTGCGGCCGGCCTTGGCCTGTTCGCCTTTAACTTAATCGGCGATTGGAGTCTCCAGGCCACGCGGCTGACAAAGTTTGCCGAGTCAGCCGCTCCCCAGATCCGGCTCCAATTCGAAACGCTGCAACTTGCCGCGCGCTATGCCACCGGCCTCGACTATCGCACGGCGCCGATTGCACGGGGGACAGCGTCGCCAACAATAATGGACCTCGCGCAACTCTGGGGGTACCTGCTGGCCGCCGCCTTAGTCCTGGGAGTCATGCGGGCTTTGTACAGTTTCTGGCGCCGCCAACCGGATGCGTGGATCAATGCGGCTCTACTGATCTGGTGGCTCAGCCCTATCGTCCTCTTGAGCCTCAGCAGCCATCGAATCCACCCCTGGCACTTACAACTGGGTCTGCCCGCTGGACACTTGCTCGTCGCCCGAGGCCTGCGGCCGATTTGGATACAGCGGCGCGGATCGGGGTGGCTAATGCTGATAGGCGGCCTGGGCCTGGCCGTCATCGCCTTTGCTAACTTCAACACCGATAGCCTCTACAACGCCGCTCACCCGGCGGCCTCCGAACTAGACCACATCACCCTGGGCGTCAGCCGGCGCATCGGTCAGGCCCTGCGCCGGCTGACGGAGGCTCATCAAGTCAACGAAATTTATGCCAGCCTCCCCTGGCCGAGCCTCATTGCCTGGTCACAGCGCCCGCTGACAACCGTATCGTGGTTCGTTGATCCGGATCGGATCATCATACCTTCGGAGCGGCCAGCCATTTACGTCCGTCTGGGCCACGGCGCGCCGCCGCCGCCGTTCGACCTGGCTCGGCGCACTGAAACCATCGTCTTCCCTGGCGGGGATAGCGTCGTCTTCGATATTTTCCCGGCGATGGATCGCTCGATCATAGCGGCTATCCCACAGATACGAATCGACTGGCCGAGCGACACGGGTTTGACGTTCCTGGGATACACCTTCAGCCAACCGCCGCAGAGCGGGGAAACTATCACTGTCACCACCTACTGGCTCGTCGAAAGCCTGACTGAAAGCCGCCGCCAATACATTTATGGGCCTTACTTGCATCTCGATGCGGCCGATGGTTCAACGCGCCTGAACGAGGGAGCGCCAGGGATCGAAGGCTCTTACTATCGGCAAGGCGACCTATACATTCAACCCATCCGCCTGACTATCCCGCCGGAAGCGCAGCCAGGCGAATACCAATTGGAACTGGGGCTGTACGACGGCGTTCACACCATTGGCACGACCTTCTTCCCGCCGAACGATATCCCCCGGCCTTTTTACTCGACGACGGTCGTCCTGCAGTGAAGCATTCCTTTTTTCTGGTTTGTGTGCTCGCCCTCTTTGCGAGTTTCCTGGCCACTGCAGCCGTCATCCATCAACATTCAGTGCAGACCTTCGGCGCGGTGAACGGCCTGCCCGACCCAACCCTCGACCCGCGCCCGACGGGGCTTGCCGTCAACGTCGCGTTGGAACAATATCCTGATCTCAACCCGGTCCTCGACTCGCTCACCGCCTTCCACTGGCTGCGCCAGACCTTTCCCTGGGACCAGATCGAACCCACGCGCGGGCAATACGACTGGGGAAAATGGGATGACGTCGTGACTCGGGTGACTTCCCGCGAAAAACAACTCATCGCCGTTTTGACCTACTCTCCCACATGGGCGCGCGCCCAATCTCCCATTCTCCAATCCTCCTCCAGAACCACCCCTCCCGCCAACCCGGCCGACTTCGCCGCCTTCGCCGCCGCCTTCGCCGCGCGCTACGCCGACGAGATTGACGTCTATCAAATCTGGGACGAGCCGAATATCGCCCTCGGCTGGGGAGAGCAGCCGCCCTCCGCCGCCGCGTACGCCGCGCTCCTGCAAACCGCCTACGCTGCCATTCACGCCGCCGACCCGCAGGCCCTCGTCCTCGCCGCTGCCCTGGCCCCTAACGTCGAAACCGGCCCCGACAACTATAACGACCTGCTCTATCTACAACAACTGTACGATCTCGGCGCGGGCCGATATTTCGACGCCGCCGCCGGAAAACCCTATGGCTTCTACACCGGCCCGGACGACCGCGCCGCCGACGCGGCCCTCCTCAACTTCTCGCGCTTCACCCTGCTGCGGCAGGTGATGGTCAGGAACGGCGACGCGCACAAACTCCTGTGGGCGGGCAACTTCGGCTGGAATACGCGCGACGATTCGCTGTGGGGCAAAGCCACGCCGGAGCAACAGGTTGAATACACCCTCGCCGCCTATCGTCACGCGCTGACTGAGTGGCCGTGGGCCGGCCCGCTGGCCCTGGAAAACTACCAGCCCAACTTGCCTCCCGACGACCCGCGCTGGGGTTTCGCCCTGATGGATTCTCACGGCCAACTCACCCTGCTCGGCCAGGCCCTCCAATCTCCACGCGAAGCGTCCACGCGAAGCGTCCCATCTCTAATCTCTAATCTCCAACCTCTGCCTCCAGGAAACTACCCTGTCCAACATCCCTCCCTGCGCTACAGCGGCGCGTGGGGATTTTCCGACCTCGGCGCCGATATCCCGCAGGAGTTTGAGAACGCGCGCATCGAATTCACATTTCAAGGTACTGACCTCGCCCTCCGGGTCCGCCGCGCCGATTACCGCGCCTATTTGTACGTGACGATTGACGGCCAGCCCGCGAACCTGCTCCCGCGCGACGAACGGGGCGCATATCTCGTCCTCACTTCGCCCGACCTGCAGCCGCAAGTCAACACGCTGCCCGTCGCCTCCAGCCTCGGCGATGGCGTGCACACGGTCGTCATTCAACCCGAGCGCGGGTGGGATCAGTGGGCCATCGTCGGCTTCTCGGTCGGTCACCAATCTCCAATTACCACTTACTTGATTACCCTCATCACATTCCTGGTTGTCGCCCTCCTCGCCCTCTTCGGCGCCTTCCACTTTGGCCGTCAACTCAATTGGGGCGTGGTCGGCGCATTCGCCCGCGCTCAGTGGGAACGCCTCGGCTCAACCGGGCAACTCGTCCTCACGGCCTTCGTCGGCGCGCTGTTTTACCTCTCGTCCTGGCTGACTTTCGGCGACGAC
>DAOTXG010000143.1:0-5772 GCA_034435515.1 Anaerolineales bacterium | reverse complement strand
GCCGAAGGAACCGCTGACCGCCGAGAAGAAGCGTTGCAGGACGATGACGAGGCCGAAGTAGGTGAGGCCGAACAGGCCAGAGATGACGGAGTATTGCAGGGTACGCCGGATGATGAGGTCAATGTCCCACAGGCGGTAGCGGAAGATAGAAAATGCCAGGCAGATGGGCAGGAGCATCATGCAAAGGTTCACAAACAGCGCGCGGACCAGGTAGAAGAGCAGCCGCGGGAGGCCGGGCTGCATGCCGGAAGCGACCAGGAAAATGGCGTTCACCACAAATCCCAATGTCATCGCCCCCAGGCCGACCACCACCCATTTGGTCTGCTGGCGCTGCGCCGGACCGGAGATCCGCACGTAGCGATAGATCTGGGCGAAGACTCCCAGCGTGATCGCGCCTATCCAGGGCGGACCCGCCAGTAAGATGGAAGAGATTGACCACACGCCCTGATTTTCGAGGACGCTGTAGGCTCCGATGGCCAATATGCCTCCCGTGCAAACAGCGGCCGTGAGCAGCGTCCAGCGCGGCACCCAGCGCCCATCGGGAGATAGAAAGAGGACATGATAGTGGCTCACCATGCCGAGCAACTGGGCCAGGGTGTAAAGCACCAGCCCGCTGGGCCACACTGTTGCCAGTGCCGGCATCACTTGCGAGGCGCCGTTCGTTGCGAGGAGGACGAGCACCAGCGAGACCCACATCGCCATCCAGTCATCCGACCTGCGCCAGAGGATGAGGCCGCCAATGACAGCGCAGGCCAGCGCCAGCATCACTTCGAAAGTGAGGATGTACCCGGCGTAGAAACCGAGCGAGAGACCCAGGTTATGGAGCGCGCCTGCCTCTGCCGGGCCGAGGCGTGAGGTTATCGCCGCCTCCTGCTCTGCAGACAGGCCGAAGAGTTGTCCCATGATGCCCGGCGTGGGGCTGGTGACAACGTTGAGCAGCTGGCCGAGGCGCACCGGCACGCCCGCAGCAAACGCGGCGAGCAGCAGACCGATCAGGACCAGCCAGACCGCCCGGGCGACGACCCGCACGCGGCCGGTCAAGTTGGTGTCGGCGTGGGGGATCACGATTCGCCCCCTGGCGTGACGGCGGTCGGCATGATGAAATCCACCGCCCGGTCGAGCGAATATTCCAGCACCGAGCGGGTGATCTCGGAGTAGGTCGGGTGGGCGTGGATGATCTCGGCCACCGCGTGGGTGGGCGTCTTCAGGGCGATCATGTTCGCCAACTCCTGCATCAACTCCGAGACGTTGTGGCCGATGGCCTGGGCCGCGACGACCGCGTGATCCTTGACCCAGATTTTGACGAACCCCTCCTCGTAGGCCTCGATGCGCGCCCGCAGGTTGGAGGAGAAGGGCACCTTGAAGGATTGGACCCCCTCCGCTTCCGCCGGGACGTGGCCCACGGCGACCACCTCGGGGATGGTATACACCACGGCGGGGATCACGTCGTAGTCCATGCGGCGGAGCGGCGCGCCGGGCGCGGCCATGATGTTCTCGGCGCACACCACGCCCTGCTGCATCCCCACGTGTGCCAGGACGGACTTGCCGGTGGCGTCGCCGATCGCCCATAGGCCGGGGACGTTCGTGCGCAGGTGGTCGTCCACGCCGATGCCTTTGGCGGTGTAGACGATGCCCAGCCGGTCGAACATCGCCCGGTCAATCACCGGCTCGCGCCCGACGGCGATCAGGACCGCCTGGCCGGGGATCTCGACGACCTCGCGCGTGGCCCGGTTCTCGGCGCGCACGTAGCCCTGCTCGACCGACACCATCTGGTGCCCGGTCAGGATTCTGACCCCGTGGAGTTTCAGCTCCTCCGTGATGGACGCCGAGACCTCCGGGTCCAGCGTCGCCAGCACCCGGTCGAGGAATTCGATGATCGTCACGCGGCTGCCCATGTTGGAAAAGATGGTGGCGAACTCCAGTCCGATCACGCCGCCGCCCACGATAGTCAGGCTCTCCGGCATCTCGCCGATGGTGATCAGGCGGTTGCTGCTGACGATGTAGGGATGGTCAGGCCTGACGGAGGAGGGCATGAGCGGGCGCGAGCCGGTGCCCAGGACGACGTGCCCGGCCCCGAGCTCGTCTTCTTCGCCCGTGTAGTGCATCTTCACGCCGTCCAGGTCCAGCTTGCCCTTGCGGATTTTCACGCGGCCTGGGGCGACGACGTCGGCCTCGCCCTGGTAGAGGTCTACCCCATGGTGCTGCAGCAGCCGCGCGACGACCCCGCGCGCCCGGTGGATGACCTCGTCGCGCCGGGCGGCCACCTTCTTGAAGTCCACCCAGAAGCTGGAGACGTTGACGCCGTAGCGGGCGGCCTCGCGGACGATCCGCGCGATCTTGGCCGATTCGATCATGGACTTGCTCGGGGTGCAGCCCCAGTTGGTGCAGATGCCGCCGACGTAGTCCCGTTCGACCACGGCGACCTTCGCTCCCAACTGTGCGAGCCGCACCGCGCAGGTGTGCCCCGCCGGGCCGCACCCAATCACGATAGCCGAGTATTCTTTCATGGAGGTCTATCCTTTCCTTCAGGTTGATGGATGATTCTGCTCACTTTGAATGACGACGGATGATACCTCACCCCCCGTCCCCCTCTCCTGACGCTTGGGCGTCAGGAGAGGGGGAGCCGCAGGCGGGGGTGAGGTCTTCTTCAACCACAAACTCACGTGCTCCGGCTGCATAGTCTCCTGCACCACATTGATCAAACTCGCCGTCAGTTTATCCAGATCCGTCTCGTCGCGCACGGTGGCGGCGAAGGCGGCCAGCGTCTTGGCCGCGTCGTACTTCTTGCGGTAGAAGCGGCGGTCAATCACATCCTGCACTCTGCGGCGCAGGGGCGCGAACAGCGCGGCGATGGCGAGGAGGAGCAGGTGGTCGCGTGTTGTTGTGCTTATCTCCGTGCGCATCATGTTATAATCTCACCGGATTTGGGCGAAAGGACTCTGCCATGTCTATAGACGCGCAAGTGATGCTCGATATGATACGCCAGCAGTTGAATTGGCTGGAGCGTGAACTGACCCTGCTCCACCAGACCCTCAGTCAACCTTCGCCCAAAGATCTGCCGCCTCTGACGTTCGAGGCATTACGCGGAGTTTGGGCAGGCGTTATCTTTAACGAAGAGGATTTCCAGGCCTCGCGGCTCAGACTGCCGGAAGGTCTATAATGCGTTACGTCCTGGATACGCACGTGTTGCTCTGGCATTTGAGCAACGATGCGCGTCTTGGCGCACATGCCAGGCGCATCCTGGATGATCCCGGCGCGCCGCTGATCGTTCCGGTTCTCGTCTTGGCCGAAGCGAAACATGCGGCGGATCGCAAGCGCGTGCCCCTTGCCTTTGAACGGGTTCTGCAAGCGGTCCTTGCCTCTCCCCGCATCACCGTTTTTCCGATGGATCTCCACACCGTCCCCTACCTCTCAAGCCAGCTCGACATCCACGACAGCATCATCGTTGCCGCCGCGCAACTTTGCAAAGAGTTCTTTCGCGAAGATATTTCGATTTTGACAAACGACATGGCGATAGCGCAATCCGGCCTTGTCTCTGTCGTTTGGTGATCTTGCCCTCGCACGCTTAATTTCTCCCCTCCACATCCTTATTCAGCGCTCTCCAGTCGTCTGCCGCCGTCCGTCGGAGATCGCGCTCCGCGGTCGGCTTCAACCACAACGTCACGCTCTCCGGCTGCATCGTCTCCTGCACCACCTCCACCAGCCGCGCCGTGAGTTTGTCCAAGTCCGTCTCGTCGCGGCAGGTGGCGGCGAACTCGGCGATGACTTTGGCCGCGTCGTACTTCTTGCGGTAGAAGCGGCGGTCAATCACGTCCTGCACCCGGCGGCGGACGGGGTTGAACAGCGCGGCGAGGGCGAGGGTGGAGAGGACGATGGCGACGGGCGACTGCTGACTGCTGACCGCCGAGAAGAGGCGTTGCAGAACGACGACGAGGCCGAAGTAGGCGAGGGCGAGCAGGCCGGAGATGACGGAGTATTGCAGGGTGCGGCGGATGATGAGGTCAATGTCGAACAGCCGGTAGCGGAGGATGGAGAGGGTGAGGGCGAGGGCAACGACCACCCAGGTAAGGTTGATGAGTGTGTGCTCGACGATGAAGCCCAGAGAGCCTCTCTCACTCAGCCCCGGCGCAAACGCAAACAGCGCGCCCAACGCAAACAATCCAACACTGCCAAACACCACTAATTTGGTCTGCTGGCGTTGGATCGGATTAGAGACGCGGAAGTAGCGATAGACGTGAGAGCCGAAGCCGCCCAAAAGCATACTAAACCATATCACTCCGCCAAACGTCGAATATCGCAGCAGATCATTGAGCGCCGGGACGAACAACGAGATGAACATCAATAAAAGAAACGCGGCTAACGGCCAGCGCGTCCAGCGCGGCGCGGGGTGGCCATCCAGGAAGAGATAGAGGAAAGACATGATAAAGGCCACGCCCAGGATATTGAGTAAGTCGTCCACCCACTTCAAGCCGGGGTCGAGCGTCACCCACACCGGCGCGCCGGCCCACGTCGGCAGTAACAGCGCGGCAACCAGCAGGGCCATGGGGTCGTCGGACTTGCGCCAGAAGATGAAGGCGGCGACGGTCAGGCTCACCACGGACACGACGATGGCAATGACGCTCAGGTAAGCGGCATAGGATTGGAGCGAAAAGCCGGCGGCTTCCAGCGCGGGCAGGGAGGCGGGCGTCATTTGGTCGAAGAGGCAATCCCGGGCAACGTCGGCCGCGACGCACACGGTTTGGAGGCGCGACCGGTGGGAGGGGACGTAGAGGATGGACGAGGCAACGGCGAGCAGGGCCAGCGCGACCCAGCCCAGGCGGGCAAGGGGAAGCCACAAGTGAGAGAGAGGACGAGACATAGGCGGTGTGGATTGTAACTCTGCTTCGTCAGGTGTGGCAACGGATTTTGTAACGGATGTAACGGATTTTGTAGCCGCTTCGCGTGTAACGGATGCGGGCGCACCACCATCCGTTACATCCGTTTTTATCCGTTGCTTTTTCAGTTCCGCCAGCACTTCCGGCGGCGGCGGGGTGTAAGGCATCACCCTATCCATCAACGCCTGCAACCGCTTGCGTGCCGGGTTGAAGAAGACGACGACGAGCGCCAGGGCAAAGACGCCCGCCACCAACTCATTGCGCTGTTGCAGGAACAGGCTCGTGCCGCCCACGGCCAGCAGGTAGACGACAAACGCCGCGCCGGAGATGAGAGTGTATTGCACGGTACGCTTGATGACTATATCCACATCCCATAGGCGATAACGCAACAAGGCGACGACCACGGCAACCGGCAAGATCAACGGCGTCAGCGCTGTAGCCTCACTCCAAAGTTCGTAAATTGCGGCAGGCACGCCTGGTTGTCGAATGGCCGGGACAACAATCGGAAAGAGCAACAGCGTCAGCGCGAGTCCCACAGTAATAATGACTGCGAAAACGATCCACTTGGTTTGTTGGCGTTCCACCGGGCCAGAGACGCGGAAGTAGCGATACACCTGCGCTATCAATGGAACAAAAACAACGGTTAGAACAAAGAGGAAATTGGCGGCGTCCGGCCACTTAGCCGGAGACCAGCTGGGGAAGATTAACCCTAATGCAACCGGGGTATACCAAACCAGCATCAGCCACTTCGACCAACGCGGCACAAAGCGGCCATCAGGGAATAGCAGGAATGGAGCAAACAGGGAAAGCCAACTCAAGTCACCAAAGAATGAGATGGCAGCCTGCCAGAGAGGCGGAAGTGTGATAAAGCCTAGAATGAGGGCGGGCGCGAACATAA
>DAOTXG010000142.1:0-6810 GCA_034435515.1 Anaerolineales bacterium | reverse complement strand
CGTAATTCTGCGGCTCGGCGGTGCAGGCCTCGCGCAACACGCGGATTGCTTCGGCGGGACGGCCCAGCGCTTCATAGACCTCGGCCAGATCGGAGAGGAGGCGGGCGAAGCCGTCAAGCACTTTCAATCGGCGGTAGTCTTCGAGCCAACACGCCTTTCGGCCAGCCTCGGGCTGGCGCGCGCGGCGCTGGCGAGCGGACAGGCCGCCCTGGCGCTCGAGTCGGCCAAACGGGTGCTGGCCGCAAAACCCGAAGCCGCCGTCGAGGGCCAGGTTCACGTGCTCCTGGGGCAATCCCTTTCCACGCTCGGCCAGGAGGACGCGGCTTTCGAGCATTTCCATCGCGCCTCGGCGCTGCTCCCGGCCGCGCCGGAGCCGTGGCGCGCGATGGCCCGGCATTATCTCCAGCGCGGCGCCAGGGACCAGGCCCTCCTTGCTCTCGAGGCCGGGAGACAGGCGCTGACGCGGCATAGGGATGCGCGGCATGGGGATGCCGCTGCTACGCCGCAGGCTGCCACGCCGCAGGCTGCCACGCCGCACGCCACGCCGCATCTCGCCCCCCTCCTCTCCGATCTGGCCGAGGTCTATGAAGCGCTGGGCCGTCCCGCCGAAGCAATCCGCGTGTTGCGCGAGGCCTGCACCGCCGAGCCGCAGAATTACGCCGCCCACTACCGTCTCGGCTCGCTCCTGCACAAACAGGGACAGGCCGCCGAGGCTGTCGAGGTCTTGAACCACGCGCTGCAATTGCAGCCCGGTGACGCCGGCGCGTCGTACGAGTTGGGGTTGGCATTGGAACGCCTCAATCGGCTGGATGAAGCGCTCGCGGCTTACCAGAAAGCGGTGCTCGCGCGGCCAATCTCCCCCGAGCCATATCTCCATCTCGGGCGACTGCTCCTCAATCCGCAATCCGCAATCTCGCGAAGCATCCCTTTGGGACACAATCTCGCGAAGCATCCCTTTGGGACGCAATCCGCGTTGCAGGCCGTCGCCGCGTTGAACGAAGGTGTGCTGCGCGCGCCTGAAAACGCCGAGGCCCACGCGCTCCTCGCGCAGGCCCAGCACCTCGCCGGAGAGCCGGAGCAGGCGCTCGAAAGTTACCGCCGCGCCCTCCTCCTCGCCCCAACTCGCACCGACTGGTCGCTCAGCCTGGGCGAGGTCTGCCTCGAATTGCGCAAGACCGACATCGCCGTGGCCGCGCTGCTGGAGGCTTTGAAGCATTGTGGCGATGGCGCGCAGCGCGCCATGCCACAAGCAGCGGCCGTACAGCACGCGCTTGGCCGGGCGTATGCTCAGAGCGGCCTGTGGCCGGAAGCGCAGCAGAGCGCAGAGGCGGCGTTGAAGTCAGACCCCGAAAACCCGGCGCTCTTTCAATTGCTCGCCGAGGCTCACACCCATCTGGGACATAGCGACCTGGCGGTCGAGGCCTGGCATCAGGCGGTGAAATTGAACCCGCGCGATATGCAAATGCAAATCCGTTACGCCCGCTGCCTGCTCGACCTGGGCCGGGCCGACGAAGCCCGCTCGGTCTTTGCGCACGCCCTCGCGCTCGGGCCGGATGCGCCGGAGGTGCATCTGGCGGCGGGCAAGGCATTCCTCGAACTTGGCGAAGTCGAACACGCCTACGAAACGCTGGCGCAGGCCGCGCAAATGGCGCCGCGTTCAGCCGAAGCCCAGGCGGCGTTCGGCCAGGCGGCCGACCGCGCGCACAGGCACGAGGCCGCGCACGCGGCGTTTCTGCGGGCGGCAGAGCTCGAACCGGAGGAGAGCGGCCACCTGCGCCAGGCGGGCGAAGCCTTGTGGAACATGAACCGCCTCGCGGCCGCGGTCGCGCTGTGGCAGCGCGCGCTCAACGTGAACCCGAAGGACAACCTGGCGCTCGCGCGCCTGGGCATGGCGCTGGTGCGCTTGAACCAACACAGCGAAGCGCTGGCCGCGCTGGAAAAGGCCGCCGCGCACAATCCACAAGACGCGGACATCGCGCGCGAGGCGGCGCGCGCCGCCCTGGCCCTGGGGGACTTCGACAAAGCCGCCAACTATCTGGAGCGCGTCGTCCACCTGGCGCCGGGCGACGCCGAAGCGCGCTTTCTGTTGGGCCGGGTGCGCGAACAGCAAGGCGACCCGGAAAAGGCGCTCGCGCTCTACCGCCAGGCCGAGCGGCTCAATCCTGGTGAGGGCCGTTACCTGGCCGCCTCGGCCGATACGGTCGCCAGCCTGGGCGACTTGGGCGAAGCGGCGCAGTTGATGGATAAGGCCCTGGCGGCCAGCCCTGACTCGCCCGAAGTCCAACAGCAGGCCGGAGAACTGTATCTGAAGGCCGGTCAACCGGCCGCCGCCGCCCAGGCTTTTGGCCATTTGACCGCCGCCCGCCCGCGCGACCCCAACGCCCATCTTGCGCTGGCGCGCGCGCTGACGCTGTTGGCGGAGAACCACGAGTACGACAGCCACGCCGGCTTGATCACAAAGCGCGGTAAGACTGGCGGCCTGGCGCCTCACGAAACGGAACTACATTCGCAACTGATGGCCGCGCTTCAGCAGGCCGCCGCGCTAGGCGCCGACCCGCCGGCCGTGCGCTATTGGATGGGGCGCGCCAAAACCGCCGTCGGCGACCCGAAGGAAGCCCGGCAGTTGCTCGAAACGCTCCTCGGCCCGTCGCGGCATGGGGATGCCGCTGCCACACATGGGGATGCCGCTGCCACACATGGGGATGCCGCTGCTACACATGGGGATGCCGCTGCCACACATGGTGACACTGCCACGTCTTACAAAGGGACGGATTTCTACCGCGCGTTGGGCGCGGCCCTCCGTAAATCTGGTGAGACAGATCGCGCCCGTGAAGTCTTGCTGGCGGGGCTTGACCAAAGAGAGAAAGAGAAAGAGCGAGAGCAATCGGCAAGTCTATACCTGGAACTGGGGCACACGCAGGCGGCCTCCGGCGATGCGCGCGGCGCGCTCGTCGCCTTCAAACGCGCGGCGGCCCTCGCGCCCGAATGGCCGATCACGCACTACCACCTGGCTCAGGCCCTGCTGACGCTCGGCGACCAGCGGGAAGCCGCGCTGGTCATGCAGCGCGCCGTCACGTTCAGGCCCGACGCCGCCGGCTGGCATCATCGCCTGGCGAAAACCTATCAGGTTTTGCGTGAGACGGGAAACGCGCTCGCCCACTTCCAGCGCGCCGTCGAACTCGACTCGTCTAACGCCGACTACGCCGCCGACCTGGCGCGCGCGCTGGCCAAAGACGGCGACCTCGCCGCTGCCGCCCGCTGGTTCCAGCGCGCCGCCGAGGCGAACCCAAACCAAGTCGAAGTCTGGACGGAGCGCGGGCAGACGCACCTGGCCCTCGACGACCTCCAGACCGCGCTGACGTGCTTTACGCGGGCGCTCCAACTCCAACCCGCGAACGTGGCTGCGCTCCTCGGCAGCGCGCGGGCGAGCCTCGCGCTGGGCGCGCGGCACGGGGATGCCGCCGCCACGCACGACGCGAGCAACAAAGCGCAGGCCGCCGCCCGCCTGGCGCCGGAAGATACCGAAGTGCTCATCTGCCTCGCCGACGTTCAGGCCGCAACCGGCGACGTGGCGGGCGCCGAGCAGAGTTATGCCGCCGCCGCCGCCCAGGCTAAAGACCCGGCCCCAGTCCTGTTCGCGCTGGGCCGCCTGTATTTCGCGCACCAGAAGTTGGACAGGGCCGTAGAGGCGTTCCAGCAGGCGGCCGCTGCCGATCCCGACTCCGACGAAATCTTCGCCGCCCTCGGCGACGCCCACGCTGCGGCGGGAGCGCCGGACCGGGCCGCGGCGGCCTACCGCGAGGCGGTGCGCCTCTCGCCGCGCAATCCGCAGCACCTGCTCCGGTTAGGCCGCGCCTGCCGCACGCAGGGGCAGCTCGACCAGGCGCTCGCGCAGCTCCAGCAAGCGCGCGACCTGGCCCCAGACGACGAAAAAATCCTGCGCGAAGCGGGCCTGGTCTACGAGCAGCGCCGGGAATACGACCGCGCGCTGGAGATGTATCAACGCGCCGTCAAAGTCGCGCCGAAGTTGCCGGACAATTACCTCCGCGCCGGCCTCGCCCTCAAGCACCTGAAGGACTACGCCGCCGCCGCCCAGGCTTTCGAAGCCGCGCTTGCCCTTGACCCGAAGAACCTCGAAGCCACCAAACAATTGGCCGTGGTTGGGGCGATAAATCTGTGGAATCACGATCAACGAATCAGGGTGTGAGGGCAAACGAAGCATAATGTGCTGGCACGCCTCTTGCACTTCTCTTGCGTGCTATGCAACGCTCCGACTTCCTCAACCTCCTCGACGCCGCGCTCGCCGCCGGGCAGGCGGCCTACGCCCGCCAGGCGGCCCGGCGGTATCTGGCCGACTCGCCCGGCGATTTAGGCGCGCAATTGGCGCTGGCGCGCGCCTACATAAGCGAAGGCGAGACGGCCCTCGCCATCCAGACGCTCGAAGCGCTCACCGCCGCCGACCCCGAAGACTTCAAGGCGCAGCGCCTGCTCGGAGACCAGCACAAAGCGCTTGGCAACGCCGAGGCCGCCGCCCTGGCTTACGCCAACGCGCACGTTGGCGACGGATTAGGCCCACGTAGTAACGACTCCGCGAAGCGCCCCTTTGGGGTTAGTCGTTCAGCGACTGAAGTCGCTACTACAAGTCCGCCGGTCAACGGGCACGTTGGCGATGGCTCGGGCTTACGTAGTAACGACTCCGCAAAGCGCCCCTTTGGGGTCAGTCGTTCAACGACGAGTCTCCCCGCCTGGTCTATCGCCTCGCGCGCGGCCTACCTGGCCGAGCGCATCGGCGACTGGGAAACCGTCCGGCGCGAGTCGGAGTCTGCCGTCCGCACCAACCCGCTTTCGCCCCTCCCTTCCCTCCTTCACCTGTGCTCGCTCTGGCACGCGGGGCAGCTCGACCTCGCCCTCCCGCTGGCCGAGGGGTTCCACGCCCGCTGGCCGACCGCCGTCGCCTTCAAACTGTGTCTCGCCGAATGTCTGCTCAAAAACGGCGAGGCCGCCCGCGCGCTGGAACTCTTGCACGATGCCGCGGCGCAAGACCTCGCCGGCCAGGTGGCGGCGCGCCACTGGGGCGAGAATCATCCCTACCGCGCGCTCTGGGCGACGGGTACAGTCGCCGCCTCGACGCTGCCAGGCCCGCTGCCAGTGGCGGTCGTGAAGGCACTGGGGTTGAATCGGATCAACGGCTCACGGGAAAAAGAGAGAGAAAGAGGTCAGAAGTCAGAAGCCAGTCGTCAGGGAGCAGACCCCAATTCCGCCAGCGCGCACACCGTGGAAGCGCTGGCCGACATTCAAGAACAGCTCGACGCGCGCGCCAGAGATCTGGAAAACAAGCAGGCCAATCCCCACGCGCAGCGTCCAATTACCAATTACTACCTCCTTCTCTCCAGCCGCACCTGTCTGATGCAAGCCTATAGGCTGGAGGGATTTGCGGCGATTGACCAGGCGCTGAATACGCTCGCCGCGAGCGCGGCGGCTCACTCTGGGATGCAAGCCCGGGTCGTGTACGTGGACGACCCGGCGGCGGTGCGGCCCTTCGGCCTGCGCCCGGTGAATCCCGGCAACGCCTGGGATATCAAGATGCTCCTGCGCGACCTCGCCGCCCGCTTCCGGGCTGAGGGCGCAGCGCTGGGCGCGCTGCTGATCGTCGGCGGCGACGACATCATCCCCTTTCATCGCCTTCCCAACCCAACCGACGACCTGGACCTCGAGGTTCCCTCGGATAATCCCTACGCTACCTCGGACGAAAACTACTTTATCCCGGAGTGGCCGGTCGGGCGCATCCCCTCGGGCGCAGGGAATAACCCGGCCCTGCTTCTGCGCGCGCTCAAGACCGCCGCCGGGGCCTATAGCGACGGCGCTCCCGCCCGGTCCCGCGCGCATTGGGATGCGCTTCTACGCGCATTGGGGCTGGCGCGGCTGTGGGAATGGTTGATCGGGCGGCTGATCAGGCTGGAAAGCCGACGCAGTTTCGGCTACTCGGCGAACGTGTGGAAGAGCGCCTCGGCGGAGGTGTACACGACGATCGGCAATCCGCGCGAACTGCTGACCTGCCCGCCCCTGGACGCGAACGCGCTGCCCGTCGAGGGCCTCGCGCCCTCGCGGTTTTCGTACTTCAACCTGCACGGCGTGGAAGACGGCGCGGAATGGTACGGCCAGCGCGGTTACGGCGACAACCCGGCCCTGCCCGAATATCCGGTGGCCCTGCGGCCGGCGGACGTGGTCAATTCCGGGCGCGCGCCCGTGATCGTCTTTTCCGAGGCGTGCTACGGCGCGAATATCCTCGGCAAGACGGTGGAAGACGCGCTCTGCCTGCGCTTTCTCGACTCCGGCACGCGGGCGCTGGCGGCTTCCACCAAGATCGCCTACGGCTCGGTCGCCGCACCGCTCATCGGGGCCGACCTGCTCGGCAAGTTATTCTGGCAGAACGTGAGCGCCGGCCTGCCGGCGGGCGAGGCGCTGAGCCGGGCGAAACTGCAGATGGCGCAGGTCATGCACGAGCGGCAGGGCTTCCTCGACGGCGAAGACCAGAAGACGCTGCTCTCGTTCGTGCTCTACGGCGACCCGATGACGACCGCGCCGGGCGCGCAGCCGCCGAAGAGCGTCAAACGCTGGGTCCCCCGCTTTGCCGAGCCGCCGCCGCCCATGTGTGACCGGGCTGAAGGCGAAGGTGAAAATGAAATCTCGCCGGAGATGGTGGCGCACATCAAGCAGGCCGTCGCGCGCTACCTGCCCGGCACCTACGGCGACGCGCAGTGGCGTGTGGCTCACACACACGCCAACTGCGCCGCGAAAAACCACACCTGC
>DAOTXG010000141.1:0-7112 GCA_034435515.1 Anaerolineales bacterium | reverse complement strand
CAGTAGTTTATTGGGGCGTTTCATGCTTTCTCTCCTCCTGAGCATGTGGATCGGGAAAGGATTGGCGAAAGGGAGATGGGGATTGAATATCTGATCCGGTCATTTTCCTCCTTAGGGACTGTTCGACCATGCGACTACCCGACTAACGTGGCTTGACTCCCGCTTGCGCCAGGCGCGGGTCGAGCGCGTCGCGCAGGCCGTCGCCCAGCAGGTTGAAGGCGAGCACGGTGAGCATGATGGCGATGCCGGGGAAGAAGACCAGGTGCGGCGCGGTGAAGACCTGATTGCGTTCGGCGCCGAGCATGGAACCCCATTCGGGGGTCGGCGGCTGCGCGCCGAGGCCGATAAACGACAACGCGGCGGCATCCAGAATGGCCGAGGCGATGCCGAGCGTGCCTTGCACAATGAGCGGCGTGAGGGCGTTCGGCAGGACCCGCGAGAACAGGATGTGCGCATTCGACGCGCCCAGCGCGCGCGAAGCCGAGACGTAGTCCATTTCTTTGACCGAGAGCACGCTGGCGCGCACTACGCGGGCGTAGGCCGGGATGGAGACGATGCTAATGGCGATGAGCGCATTTTCCAGTCCCGGCCCCAGCATAGTGACGATGGCGATGGCGAGAATCAGCTGCGGGAACGCTAACAACACGTCCATCAGCCGCATGATGATGTTGTCCGCCCAGCCGCCGGCGTAACCGGCCAATGCGCCCAGAAGGGCGCCCACCAGGATGGCAAAAGTCACGGTCGTGATCCCGATGGCCAGCGACAGGCGCGCGCCGTAGACGACCCGGCTGAAAAAGTCGCGCACGTTGCCGTCAATGCCCAGGAGGTGCTGAGGTTGGTCAGCCGGGCAACCGAGGAGATGGATGCAGGGGGCGGCGCGTTTTTTAACGTCTTCTTTGCCGATGAGCGGCGCCTCCGGGTCGTAGGGCGCGATGACGGGGGCAAAGATGGCGACGAGGGTGAGGGCGCTCAGGATGATCAAGCCCAGGACCGCCGACCGGCGGCGGAACAGGCGGCGGAGCGTGTCGCGCCAGACGCTGGAAGGTTTAGTTGTGGCGAGGCTTTCCGCGTCGAGCGCGGCGGGGGAGAGGGTTGTGGCGGCAGACACGGGGATCGGTAACCAGGAATGAGTAGTCAGTAACGAGTAATGAGTAATTGCCGTCACTCTTCAGGTTAGCCGAGGCGGATGCGCGGGTCGAGGTAGCCGTAGGTCAGGTCCGTGAGCAGGTTGATGACGACAAACATGACGGCGATGACCAGCGTAAAGCCCTGGACAATCACGTAGTCGCGGGCGGTGATCGCGTCGTACAGGGTGCGCCCAACGCCCGTCAGGCCAAAAATCGATTCGGTGAGGACGGCCCCGCTGAGCAGGCCGCCGAACGACAGACCGGTGACGGTGACAATGGGCAGGAGCGCGTTGCGGAGACTGTGCTTCATCACCACCGGCCAGGGCTTGAGGCCCTTGGCGCGGGCGGTGCGCACGTAATCCTGCCCCAGCACTTCCAGCAGGCTCGAGCGCGTGATGCGTGCGATGAGCGCCATCGGGATGGTGCCCAGGGCAAGCGCAGGCAGGATCAAGTGCCGGAGCGCATCCATCAGCGCCGGGATGTTGCCAGTGACGAGCGCATTAAATACGTACATATTCGAGAAAAATTCCAGCGCGGTTTTCCAGTTGCCCGACGCGTTCAGTTGCCAGGTTTCGTACAACGGGCGCAGGTCCACGCCCGACGTCAGCCGACCCGAAGGCGGCAGCCACAGCAGCGTGTCTTTCAGCAAGATGGAGAAAACGTAGGCCAGCATCAGGCCCAGCCAGAACACGGGCATGGAAACGCCAATGTTGGCGCCCACCATGGTCGCCACGTCAACCGTCGTGTTGTGCCGCACCGCCGAAATGATGCCGAGCGGGATGCCGATGGTGATAGATACCAGCAGGGCGCTGAGGCTCAGCTCGACGGTCATCGGCAGGCGCTCGACCAACAGCGCCGTCACCGGGCGATTGAAGCGGATGGAATCGCCCAGGTCGCCTTGTAGAATTTCGCCCAGGTAAGTGGCGAACTGCACGGGGATGGGCTGGTCCAACCCGTGCCGCCGGATAAAGTCGTTGCAGATGGCATCGGTGGCGCGCTCGCCCAGCACCGCCCGGCAAGGGTCGCCGGGGATCAGGCGCGCCAGTGCGAAGGTGACAAATAGAATCCCCAGCAACACCGGGATGGAGAGGAACAGGCGTTGAAAGATATAACGGTGCATGAAGCCAGGAGACCTGTCAGGTCTGAATAGACCTGACAGGTCTGCGAGAAAGCCAGTTGGGGTTTATTCGGCCGGCGCGTTCAGGAACGGCCCGAACAGGCCGGGGAAGTAGGTGAACGAGCCGTCGCGCCCGACGTGCAGCGGGTGCTTGGCGTCCCACTGCACCGCATACGAGAGGATGACGTCGTTGGCGTCCAAATCTGCGCCGTTGTGGTACTTCACGCCGTGGCGCAGGTTGAAGGTCCACACGGTCAGGTCGTCGCTGGCCTCCCAGGTCTCGGCCAGCGAGGCTATAGGCGTGCCTGTGCCAACTTCGTAAGCCAGCAAAGACTCGGTCACCTGCTCACAGGCGCGCAGCGCCTCGCCGTCAGTCTCGTCGGCGCAGTACAGGCCGGCCGGTTCGCCGTTCTGCAGGAAGACGAAGGTATCGCGGCCGCCCGGATCCATGCGGCCAAACTGCTCCGCGCCAAAGTCCGAGGCGTACGCGCCCTCGACGTCCGCTTTGTAGGCCGCGCCGTTGCCGCCGTGCGCGATCGGGATCATCGGCACGTGCTGCTTGATCAGCTCGTTGGCCTCGACGTAGAATGGATAGCGCTCGTCGGTGCTGTCCTTGGTCCCGCCTTCTTTGAGCGCCGCCCAGATGTCCTCGAAGCCCTTGCCGAACTGGGCCGAGGCGCCCTCGCCGAAGTGGAAGTCGAGGAAGTTGGTGGCGTCGGGATAGTCCGCGCCCCAGCCCAGCATGTGGAAGCCGTCAATCTCGCCGCGATCCGCCGCGTCGAGGAACGAGCCGGACTCCATGACCACGATCTCGACCTCGACGCCCAGGTCTTTCAACTGGGCCTGGATGTCCTGGGCGACGATGCCCGGATTCGGCAGGTAACCGCGCACCACGTCGCGGTAGGTGATGGTGGTCTTGAAGCCGGGCAGCACGCCTTCCTCGGTGAGGATCTTCTTGGCTTCCTCGGAATTGTGCTCGTACCAATCCACTTCCTTGGTGAAGCCGAAGATCGAGGACGGCATGAACTGCTTGGCCACCAACGAGCCGGCCGGATAGAAGTTATCCACGATGCGCTTGCGGTCAATCGCCATGGCGAACGCCTGGCGCACGCGCTCGTTGTCGAACGGCGGGTAGGTGTTGTTCATGCCTAAGTAGAAGATGTTCGTGCCGCCGCGCAGCTTGAGCTGCAGATTCGAGTCGTTCTCGACGGTCTCGAAGTCGTCGGGGCCGACGTTGTCGATCCCGTCCACCGTGCCGGCCTGGAGTTCGAGCAGGCGCTGGGCGCTCTCGGTGCTCCAGCGAATGATCAACGTCTCCGGGATCGCCTTGTTGCCCCAGTAGTTCTCGTTGCGGGTGTAGACGATTTGGTCGCCGCGCTTCCATTCCTTGAGGATGTAGGGGCCGGTGCCATTCGGCTTCTCAACTAATTCGCCGCCGCCGCCGGTCGCCTCGAGGTAATCGGCGTCGTTGATCGCGTACGACGAGAAGGCGACTTTGGCAGGGAAGGCCACGTCGGGGAAGCAGAGGGTGAACCGGACGGTGTACCGATCCACCGCTTCGATAGATTTGAACTCGCCGCCGTAATCGCAGTTGGGGGCCTCGTACTTCATGCCCTCGTAGACCTCTTCTGTCGGGGCCTCGGTCGGCGCTTCGGTGGGAGGGACCGCCGTCGGCGGGGCGGCCGTGGGTGGGGCCGCTGTGGGTTGCGGCGCTGCGGTCGTCGCGCCGCCGCCGCACGCGGCCAGCAGCAGGCCGGCGATGACGAGCAGGCCGGCCGACTTCATCAGTTTGTTTGAGCGTTTCATGCTAATCTCCTCCTGGAAACATCGAATAGAATCTGACAGGGATGCTTGGACAGAGTCTCTCTGATTTTGGCGCGGTCACCTCCTTTCTCGGCAGGAACGAGTTTAGGGGAGATGGGCGGATGTGTCAATTGCCCAAATTACCAATTACAACTTACAAATACTCGCGGCCAACCCCCGCGGTTCACCGCCCCCGCGCGAAGGCGTAGAGCAGCGCAATCGCCAGGCCGAGGCCGCCGACGACGGCGAACTCGACCCTCACCCGGCGGGTGAGCCTCCCGGCCAGGTGCTGCTGCGCCAGGCCGACGCTGAGATAGAACGGGACCATCACCATCAGCCCGGCCCCGCTGGCCGAGACCCGCCAGTAATTCAGCGCCCAAATGGTTTCGGCGCAGACCAGGCCGGCCAGCGCGGCGTAGAAGGCGGCGCGGCCCGCCGGGGCCCCGTTGAGCAGGAACAGCCGCCAGGCAATGGCGGCGGCGGTGACGCCGCCGGTCGTGGCCGAGATGGCCGCGCGCGCGCCCAGGCTGCGCAGCAGCACGAACAGCAACAGCGCCAGCGCGTAAGCCAGCGCCGTCAGAACCAGGGCCGCGGCGTCGCGCGCCGGATCGTCCGCCTCCACGACGACGTATTCGGCGACGAAGACGACGATCAGCGCCAGCGCGCTGACGCCTAATTCGAGCAGCCACACCTGGGCGTTGGGCGCGCGGTTGAGCGCCGCCCCCAGGACCAGGGCGGTCGCGCCGGGCAGGATCCAATGACTCACCGTGCTGCGCGCGCCGCGCGCGCCGAAGCGGGGATGGGAGCGGATCAACGTGTCGGAACCGGCGCTGATGAGCGCGGCGACGAGCGTCAGCATCAGCACCGGCCCGTTCAGTTCCAGGTTCAGCGCCGACCCGAAGAGGGTCGCGCCGACGAGGCGCGCGGGCAGATCCAAAAAGCGCATGAGCGCATAGGCGAACAGGATCGTCGCCGTCAGCACACTGAGCCGGTCCCGGTTGGGAAAGTGGCGCGCCTGCTGCATGACGAAAATTTTAGGTGGGGGAAGGATAATTGTCAAAGCGATTTTGTCCGCAATCCGATATCCGAATTCCGAAATCAGCCTATAATCGCCCGCATGATTATCCTCTTCGTCTTTTTCCTCGGCCTGCTCGCCGGCGTGGCCCTCAACAGCCTGGCCGACAACTTGCCGCCGGATGAGTTGGGTGTGCGGCGCCGGCCCGCCTGGCCGCGCTGCCGTTATTGCGGGGCCACCCACACGCCGCAGCACTGGCTGGCGTCAATGGCTGTTTTGGTGTGGAGGGGGCGCTGCGAGCGCTGCGGCGCGCCGCGCCGCGTCCGGCACGTGGTCGTCGAGCTGGGGACGGCCCTGGCTCTGTCCGGCGCGGCCTTGTGGGCGGGTGGGGACTGGCTCAAGTTCCTGCCGGCGGCGGTGATCGTCGTCATTTTCACCCTGATCGCCGTGATTGACATCGAGCACCGCCTGATCCTGCACGTGGTGATCATTCCGGCGGCGGTCATCATCGGGTTGATGAACAGCCTCTCACCCGAGCGTGGCTTGCAGAAGACGCTGCTGGGCGGGCTGGCGGGTTATGGTGCCTGGTGGGGGATCTTCATGTTCGCCCAGTTGTTCTCGGCGGTGATGGCGCGCCTGCGCGGGCGGCCGCTGGAGGAGATCGCCTTTGGCGGGGGGGACGTCAACCTGGGCGGCGTGGTGGGCTTGACCGTCGGCTGGTCGGCGGTCTTATTCACGCTGCCGATCACCATCTTTTCCGCCGCGGCTTTCAGCCTGCTCTACATCGTCGTCCAGAGCCTACGGCGGAAATACAGCCTGTTCACGGCGCTGCCTTATGGCCCGTTTCTGATCTTCGGCGCGCTGATCATGTACTTCTATGGCCGAGAATTCGCCGGCTGGTATTTGGGGCGATGACAAAAATCGGGAGACCGGACGGGTCTCGAAGACCCGTCCGGTCTGGGCCAAACGGGAGACCGGACGGGTCTCGAAGACCCGTCCGGTCTGGGCCGAACGGAGACTGGACAGGTCTCGAAGACCCGTCCGGTCTGGGCGGAACTTATTCGTGAACGCGTCCTTATTACGGGCGGCACACAGGTTGACCGCTCGGGTTGACCGGACAAGGAGTTGCCTCGCCGTCTCCGCTCTCTGGCGAGGCAGCCGGCGGTTGACCATCGCCCTCCTCGGTTGGCCCAGGTTCCGGCGTCGCTTCAGGCGCTGAGGACGCATCGGTCGCATCCGATTCCTTGGTCGGCCTGGACTCCTTGGTCGGCTTGGGCTCCTGGGTTGGCTCAGGAGTAGTCTCGGGCGCTCCGGTCGGGCTGATCTCTGTGCTAGCCGGCTCAACCGTGGGTTCTTCCGTCTTCCGGGCCTGGCCTGGCGGGACCTCAGAGGTTGGGGTGGCCTCGCCGGATGCCGGGACCGGCGTCGCGGCGGCCTCGGTCGAGGCCTCATCCGTCTTCTTTGCCTGACCGGGCGGGACCTCCGACGAGACGGCGGCCGGTGTTTCCTCGCCGTTGGCCTGCCCTGGAGGCGTGTGGGCGGCAGGCGCGCCTTGCGTCTCAGCCGGGGCAACTGTATCAGTGGGCTGGCCGGCCGACGTCTGCTCCGAGCGGTTTTGGGCATCCTCGCCGTGTTTCTTCGAGGTGTTAATGGCTGTCAGCAAGTCAGACTGGGTCTGTTCTGGGGCGGAGGCCAGGACTTCCATCAAAACCGACTGCTGGCGCCCGGTCATCTCCTCGATGAGATTCAACACCTGCGTTTGGGCCTCAGGCGCGGCGTTTTCGACGGCGGCCAGCGCGGCCTGAGTCTCTGCGGAGAGGTCGGCCAGGAGGGCAGAGTCAACGATCCCTTGCTCGGCCAGGGCCTGGATTTCATCCAGGCGGCGCTGGGCCAGCGTGGCGCGCAGGGACGCTTGCTGGGAGGCCGGGGTCAAGAAGACCTGCACCGACTCGCTGGCGCGCTTGACCGGGTAGAGCAAGTCGCCGGGCAGGCTGTCATAAGACGCGGCGACGCTACCCGCGCCGCCGGCGTACAGGATGGCGGCGACGAA
>DAOTXG010000140.1:0-6748 GCA_034435515.1 Anaerolineales bacterium | reverse complement strand
AGAAACATGCCCAACATTAGCCAGAGCGCAAGCAAAGAGGCTGGCCAATCAAAACGCAGGCCGCCGGCCGGTCGCTCACAGTAGCCGGTGGTTCTGGATGTGAGTCTGAGTGTGCTATCTATCGTCGTCATTTCAACTGCCTCCTATAAGAATTCGCTCTCACTCTATCGGAACAGGGCGCGCCTGTCATCCCGGCTTTCGGGCACAGGCCGCTGCCCGTTCGGACACTGTCCGCGCGGAC
This sequence comes from Anaerolineales bacterium, assembly GCA_034435515.1. Lineage (GTDB taxonomy): Bacteria > Chloroflexota > Anaerolineae > Anaerolineales > UBA6663 > DATDRS01. The sequence goes on along the minus strand of DAOTXG010000140.1, from coordinate 6,507 downwards.
GGATGTGTACGCAAACCTTGTCAGTGGGAGCGGTTTGCAACCGCGACCATCGCGGCTACAAGCCGCTCCCACGCCAATCCCTTGACAACCTTTGAGTGCACACGACGTACGGTTTCAGCGTGCGCCAACTGTAATCGGCGTGCTATAATCACGCGGTATCTGTAATTTCCCCCGGGGCCATGCCCCGTTTGCTCCAACATGCTCCCCTCCCTAGGCTTGATTGCGCTTGCGCTGGTGCTTACACCCCTCCTCCTGGGCGCGTGGCTGGCGTTCACGCGCGCTTATGCGCTCGTCCACCCGCCGCGCAGTGGGGTGATACAAACGCCCGAGGCCCTCGGAATTACCAATTACCAATCAGTCAATTTCACCTCGGCGGATGGATTGACGCTGAGCGCTTGGTATATGCCCACGCAGAACGGCGCGGCGGTGATTTTGGTGCATGGCCACGGGGGCGAGCGCAGTTATCTGCTGCCTGAGGCGGCCATGCTGGCGCAGCGCGGCTACGGCGTCCTGCTCATGGATTTGCGCAATTCCGGCCAGAGCGAGAGCGCGCCGACGACCTTCGGCGTCAACGAGGTCAACGACGTGCGCGGCGCAATTGAGTTTCTCCACCGACAGCCGGGCGTTGACCCCGACCGCCTCGGCCTGCTCGGCCACTCGATGGGCGCGGGCACGGTCCTCCTCAGCGCCGCGCGCCTCCCACAGATCAAGGCGGTGATCGCCGAGAGCGGTTTCACCAGCCTCGAAGACAACGTCGCCAACGGGATGAGACGCTACGTGAACCTCCCGCCCTTCCTCGCGGACGCGCTGATTTTCTTCGGCGAACGCGCAGCCGGGATAAAGATCTCGGCGGTGCGCCCGATAGATGAAATCGCCCTCATCAACCCGCGCCCGGTGATGATTGTGCACGGCGCGCTGGACGACCTGGTGCCGGTCACGAATGCATACACGCTCTACGCCGCCGCGCACGAGCCGAAGGAACTGTACCTCATCCCAAACGCCGGGCATTACCCCCTGCCCCCCGCCGAGCCGGAAGAATACGCCCGCCGGATTACGGGCTTTTTTGACAAATACCTGCTCCTGAGAGAATCTACGCTGGAGAAAACGACTAAAGTCGTTACTACCTGACCACTCGACCGCTTCGCCCAACCACCTAACCACCCAACCACCTAACCACCCAACCACCTAACCACCCAACCACCTAACCACCCAACCACCTAACCACCCAACCACCTAACCACCCAATCGCCTATCCATGAAAGACCTCCCCCGCAAACTCGCGCTCTCACTTATCTTTGGGCTGGCCGTCGTCGCGGTGCTCGCGCTCTTCGCCGACCTGCCCGCGACGCTGGCGGCCCTGCGCAATTTCGAGTGGGCTTATCTGCCCGCGATCCTCGGCCTGACGCTGTTCAACTACGTCCTGCGCTTCGGCAAGTGGCACTATTACCTCCATCAAATTGGCGCTAAAAACGTGACGCTGCGCGACAGCGCCGGCATCTGGGTCGCGGGCATCAGCATGGCGATGACGCCCGGCAAACTGGGCGAGTTCTTCAAGTCCTTTCTGCTCAAAGAAACCTCGGGCGTCAGCCTGAGCGTCTCCGCGCCCGTCATTATGGCCGAGCGCCTCACCGACGGCATGGGGATGTTACTGCTCGCGACCGTCGGCCTGGGGTTCTACGCTGCCGCGCGCCCGGTGCTCGCCGTCATCCTCGCCGGGATGCTGGGGGTGATTATCGCCGTGCAGATTCGCCCGCTGGCCGAGTGGGTGCTCGACCTCGCCGCCCGCCTGCCCTGGCTCAAAGGCCGCGCCGAGGCGCTCCGCAACCTGTACGAAAGTTCTTATCAACTCCTGACCTGGAAGAACCTGCTGATCGCCGTGGGGATCGGCGTGATCTCGTGGGGCGGCGAGTGCGTGGCGTTCTACCTGGTTTTGCGTGGGGTCGGCTTAAGCCACACGCCGAATCTGCTCCTCGAGGCCACCTTCATCCTCGCCTTCGCCTCGCTGGTCGGCGCAGTGAGCGCGCTCCCCGGCGGGCTGGGCGCGGCGGATACGAGCATCACCGGCCTGATCCTGCTCTTCGTCACCCCTCAGCGCGACCTCGCCGTGGCGGCCACGCTCCTCATCCGCTTCTGCACCCTCTGGTTCGGCGTCACCCTCGGGCTGATCACGCTGTTGGCGCTCTACCGCCGCCTGCTGTTTGCCCCGCCGGTTGCTTCAGAGAGCGCCTCATAGTGCTGAAGGTTGAGAAGGCGGCGACGGCAGAGGAATTCCTTGCCGGGCTGGCGAGGGGTGCTGAAGCTGCTCCGGCCAGCCGGCTGGCGCCATATCGCCGCTGCGCTTCGACACTGCGCGGCCTCCGCCGCCGAAACCCTCACGCTCCTCGGTGTGGGCTTTTCTTGAAAAAGCCCTGCCCCGTCCCTAGCCCTTCTTGCGACTGTTACAAAGTCATGCTAAAGTTAGGACATTCTTTCACAAAGTCGGTGCAAAGGCGGAGTGAACATCGTCTTTAGCACAGGAGGCAAGCCCCGATGGGGACGGCGGATATTCCTGACATTGTCATAGGTAGATTACCGATTTATTTGCGCGCCCTATCACGCATGGCGCTGGAAGGCGCCCGGGTGACTTCCAGCCACGAGCTGGGCCGCCGCCTGGGCATCAGCTCGGCCCAGATTCGCAAAGACTTGTCGCACTTCGGCGAATTTGGCAAGCAGGGGACGGGGTATCACGTGGATTTTTTGATTGGCAAGTTGCGCAAGATTCTAAAGGTGGACCACGAATGGGACGTGGCCCTCGTGGGTGTGGGCGACCTGGGGCGGGCGCTGGCTCACTACAACGGCTTCCGCGACCGGGGCTTCAAAATCTCGCTGGTTTTCGACAGTGATCCGGCCAAGATCGGCGCCCGACTCGACGGCTTCGAAATCCAGGACGCTGCGCGCATGGGCGAGTTGATCAAACAACACGGCATCACATTGGCGATGGTAGCCGTGCCCGCCGAAGCCGCGCAAAAGGTGACCGACGCGCTGGTGAAAGCCGGCGTGCGCGGCATCCTCAACTATGCGCCCATCAACCTGGTCGTCCCGGACGAGGTGCGGGTGCAGTACATTGACCCGGTGGTGCACCTGCAGCGGATGACGTTTTATGTGTGAGAGATTGAAAAATACGAGGATGAACATGTCCTGGAAATAACGGCCGTGTAAGAGCGTGTTGGGCCTGTCTTCCACTGAGGAAGGACAAACCTCTCCCCAGATTTGCGCCTCAGGTGTATTATAACGCCTATGCCTGAGCGAGATATTTTCCACGATGCAGTTAAAAACGCCCTGACCAAAGACGGCTGGAAAATCACACACGGCGCTCGGCCAATTCATAAACTACCGCTTGGCGCTGGAGGAACAATACCCCGGGCGGGTTCTATACTTGGCTGTGCCGCTCGAAAGTTATCAAGAGTTTTTTGCATTGCCCTTCACGCAGGCAGTCGTTCAGCGCTACCAACTCAAATTAATTGTCTACAATGCCAGCGAGGAGGCCATCACAAAATGGCACGAATAGACGATTATCGTAACTACATTCAGCAAGTGCTGAGAAAGTACGCCGCCTACAAGCCCGCCATCGGCGATGTGGAAATAGAGACCATCGTCGACCTAGTGGGCGACCATTATCAATTGGTGAGCGTAGGCTGGCATAATCTGAATCACGTTTACGGATGTATCTTACATATTGACATCAAAGGGGACAAGATTTGGATACAGCACGACGGCACCGAGGCGGGGATAGCCAATGAGTTGGTGGAACTCGGCGTGCCAAAGGAGCAGATTGTGCTGGGCTATCATCCCCCGTATAAACGCCCCTACACCGGATTTGCCGTGAACTGATTGAGTTTTGGGATTTGGAGTTTGGGATTTGAAGTTCAAGCCCGCGGCAGCACCCGCCGCAGCAGTTCCAAATGCTTGAACGCCTTGCCCGCGCCCAGCGCCACGCAGGCCAGCGGCTTCTCGACCAGGAACGCCGGCACACCGGTTTCCTTCGTCAAGAGTTTATCTATCCCGCGCAGCTGGCTCACGCCGCCGCACAGCACCATCCCCCGGTCAATGATGTCGGACGATAGTTCAGGCGGCGTCTTTTCGAGCACAGACTTGACCACGCCCGTGACGATGCCCAGCGGCTCCTGCAGGGCCTCGACCACCTCCCCAGTACTGAGGGTGATCGTGCGCGGCAGGCCGTTGACCTGATCGCGCCCCTGCACTTCCATCGTCAACTCCTCGTCCATCGGCATGGCCGCGCCAATGCGGATTTTCACGTCCTCGGCGGTCGGGTCGCCGATGACCAGGCCATATTTCCGGCGGACGTAGACGATAATTGCCTCGTCCAGCTTCATGCCGCCCACGCGGGCCGTATGCGCGGCGACGAGGCCGCTCATCGAGACCACCGCCGCCTCGGTCGCGCCGCCGCCGAGGTCCACCACCAGGTTGCCGGTCGGCGTCGCCACGGGCAAATCTGCGCCGAAGGCCGCCGCCAGCGGCTCCGGCAGGAGAAAGACGTCCCCCGCCCCGGCCTGCAGGGTAGCCTCCTGCACAGCGCGGCTCTCGACGCTCGTGACGCCATAGGGGACGGTGATGATGACCTGCGGGCGGAACAGCCGGAACGGACCGCAGACCTTGGTGATGACGTAGTGCAGCAATCGCTCGGTGACTTCGTAGTCGGCGATCACGCCGTCGCGCAGGGGGCGCATGACCTCGATGCTGTCGGGCGCGCGCCCGTACATATCCTTGGCCTCCTGCCCCACGGCGACGATCTTCTGCTCGGCGACGGAAATCGCTACGACGCTCGGTTCGTGGAGGACGATCTCGCCGCCTTCGCACACCAGCACGTTCATCGTGCCGAGGTCAATGCCCAGTTCTTTGGAAAATAGGCCCATGTGTCCGGTATCAAACCTCCCGCAGGTTCATGCTTCGCGCCTGCGGGAGGGGGAGAATTTCTAGCTTGAGCCGCCGGGCGTCTCCATGCCCGGCGTACGGCGGCGGCGCGCCACCTGCAAGCGCAGATTCGAGCGGCGCAGGGCCATTTCGGCGGCCAGGAACGCCTCGGAGCCGGGCGGCGGCCCGGCCCGCATGGCCTCTTCGGCCCGCCGGCGGGCCTCCTCGGCGCGCGCCACGTCAATCTCTTCGGCGTATTCGGCGGCGTCGGCCAGCACGGTCACAATGTCCGGGCGCACTTCCATGAAGCCGCCCGAGATAGCAAAGACCTCCTCGCGCCCGCCCTGCCGGATTTTCAGCACGCCGTGCTTGAGCGTGGTGAGCAGGGGCGAGTGATGCGGCAGGATGCCCATCTCGCCCTCCGCCCCCGGCGCGACGACGATGTCCACGTCGCCCTCAAAAACGGTCCGGTCTTGGCTTACGATTTCACAGCGGATTGGCATAGGATACCGTAAAACGTAATGCGTAAAACGTAATGATTGTTACGTTTTACGTTTTACGCTTCACACTTTAGGCCGCCATCTTCTTCGCCTTCTCCACCGCGTCGTCAATCGCGCCGACGTAGCGGAAGGCGTCCTCGGGCAGGTCGTCGTGCTTGCCGTCAAGGATTTCGCGGAACGAGCGCACAGTCTCCTTCATCGGCACGTATACGCCCTTGGTGCCCGTAAACTGCTCGGCGGTGACGAACGGCTGGCTGAAGAACTTCTCGATCTTGCGGGCGCGGGTGACGAGCAGCTTGTCGTCTTCGGACAGCTCGTCTACGCCCAGGATGGCGATAATGTCCTGCAGGTTCTTGTAACGCTGGAGCACGCGCTGGACTTCGCGGGCCGTGCTGTAGTGATCCACGCCGACGATGTTCGGGTCGAGGATGCGGCTGGTGGAGGCCAGCGGGTCAATCGCCGGGTAAATGCCTTTCTCCGCAATGCCGCGCTCGAGCGCCAGAGTGGCGTCCAGGTGGGTGAAGGTCGCCACGGGGGCCGGGTCGGAGTAGTCGTCGGCCGGCACGTAGACCGCCTGCATCGAGGTGATCGAGCCGGTCTTGGTCGAGGTGATGCGCTCCTGCAGTTCGCCCATCTCGGTGGCGAGCGTGGGCTGGTAGCCGACCGCGGAGGGCATCCGCCCGAGCAGCGCCGACACTTCTGACCCGCTCATGACGAAGCGGAAGATGTTGTCAATGAACAGGAGCACGTCTCGGCCCTGGTCGCGGAAGTATTCGGCCATCGTCAGCCCGGTGAGGCCTACGCGCAGGCGCACGCCCGCCGGCTCGTTCATCTGGCCGAAGATCATCACTGTATCTTTCATCACGCCCGACTCAGTCATCTCGCGGCGGAGGGAGGTGCCCTCGCGCGAGTGCTCGCCGATGCCGACGAACACCGAGTTGCCCTTGTGCACGCGGGCGACCGAGGAGATGAGCTCAGTGATGATGACGGTCTTGCCCGTGCCTGCGCCGCCGAAGATGCCGGTCTTGCCGCCTTTGGTGAACGGCGCGATCAGGTCGATGACCTTGATGCCCGTCTCGAACACCTGCACGCTGGT
>DAOTXG010000139.1:0-4437 GCA_034435515.1 Anaerolineales bacterium | reverse complement strand
TGCCATTTGTCCTCCTGCCCAAGCCGCTGGCCTATGGGTTGTACCTGGGCGTTTGCGCCGGGCTGGTGTGGCGCGTCCTGAAGTGGAAAGGCGTCTGGATACTCGCCTCCTTCCCCGGCTTTTATACGCTGTTTGTCGGCCAGGTGGATTTGCCTCTCGCGCTCTTGACCAGTCTGGCCGGGCATTGGGCGCTGCCGCTCCTGACGAGCCGGCCGCATCTGGCTTTCGTGGTCGCGCCTTACCTCATCGGCACGACGCCGCCGAAAGAACTGGCGAAGTCTGCGCTGGCCAGCCTGGGCGTCTTGCTGGCCTGCTTTGTGCTGCGGCCCGGCTGGGTGCAGGAATGGCTGGCCGCCTTCGCTCAGCCGTTGGCCGCTTATGGGCGGCACGATTCCAACTTGTATTGGTTATTGCCGCAGCGCCCCTCTTTCGTCGTCGTGGCCGCCATTTCCCTCCTGGCCCTGGCGCTCGGCTGGCGGCTGCGGGATCGGCGCGCCTCCTGGACGGTCGCGCATCTGTTTGCGCCGGTGACAAACGTGTACTCGGCGGCGGCGTTAGCAGAATGGTTCGGGCCCCTGGAGACTGCGCTCTCGTGGGCGGCGATATTCGCGGTGGGGGGCGATACTCACTCAGGCGCTCCGATGTTCGTCGTCGGGCTGGCGATCCTGGTCAGAAGCCTCTGGCGAAAAATCAAGTTTTCGACGCTGATATCTTCGTCGAGATCAGGCCAGTGAATGCCCTCGCCCTGGCCGATGAGCCGCCAGTTGTTGCGCTCGGCAGACGAGCCGTGCAGTAGCCGGGGATACCGGACCAGCGGCGCCGAAATCGCCCCGTTAGTTATTTTGCTCAACGCGAAACAAAAGGAAGGTATACGATGTATGGATTACCAAGTAATGCTATATATCCCGTATCCTGTACCACAGTAGTTGCTGTGCCCTGAACTTGAGTGATCGCCTCACTCTTTGTTGAAGGCAACGAAACGGTAGTGGTTAGCGGTGTCCACATATCTAGAGTCGCATTCCAAGCATATAGCGATAGGGTATCTGCTTGAATACCTACAATGTCATCTGTGTCGAAGCGAACCTCAATGGCTACATTTTGATTGAGACTTGGGATGGCTTCTCCTCTAAGGTTTCGAGCTTCTAACACAAATCCGCGACCGGCACTTGCAAGTTGGTCTGGCAAGAACATAGGAGCAAGCTCTGTAATTGTTATTTCAAAGTCTTCGCCATAGGCATTTGGCGGAACTAATATCGTCGTGTTGCCTGACGGACTGGTAAGATTTGTGCCCAGTGTATCATTTACGGGAGTACTCCGTCTTGGCGAGTAGAGCCAGAGGCGATAGGATGTTGGGCCATTCCGGTCTGTGACGTATGGATCGGCATAGTTGCCGTCCCAGCCACTAGGGTCAACAAGACCACCTTGATAATAGACATTAAGGTGCAGATGTGACCCGTCGCAATTTCCGGTACAACCAATGGTGCCAATACGTTGATTCGTTGTCACTACTGTTCCGCTGAGTTCTATAGTGCTAGTAAACCAAGCGTCTTGCCGTAGGTGACCGTAGAGGGTTTCGTAATTAGCGCCATCATGGCGAATTCGCACTTGGCAACCATATCCCTTATATGAGTAAGGAGGATTAGGCGAGCGGTCACAGAAAGCATTTACAATCATCCCATTAGCAACGGGATACGCTGGTGTACCGCCACATCTCGGCAGGTCATCAAAGTCATACCCTTCATGGCCGCTATAGCAATTCTCAAACAGGGTACATTTAGCCGGTACGGTAGTTGTTATCCCCCAAAACGGGACTAAAATGTTATCGTTGTAGACCAGCGGATAATGATGGTCAAAGAAAGCAGTTGTGCAACTTTGCCATGCAGATATAAATTCTTGCTCTGTCGCATTCCCTCGTCCCGGATAATCAATGGGCAGGTCAAAAAAAGGAACTGGTCCACCAATCGAGTCTACTTCGATATAATCAATTTTGAAGCTGGTCCATTCAGTTGACCCTGGGGGAATCACTGGATTACCAAACCACAAATCTACAGGACGCGGCACGTTGCTGTCACGTGTCACTGTATTTATAAGTTGTCCGTCAATGTAGTATTCATCACTGTTATCAAGCCAACGGAATTCAATGTCATGATAGTTGAGATGAGGCGCCGAGGTATGGTAGCGGGTAGTCCCTGAATGATCAAATAGAACAAATCCAAGCACCGAGTCTTGCCACAAGGTATAAATGGTTGGTTGCCAAGCCCATGAGCCGGGAGAACCGTTGGCGGGCAAGCGATCATCTACTGAAAAACCATCACCGTGAGCAGTGACGGTTAAGTATTCAAAACCCACCTTTACTGCAAAGTTGCCATTCGGCGGTATAGGGTTGTACTTTGTATGTACGTATGGAAAACGGTCGCTAGCGCCCGACCTGGACAGAGTCACCCACCCGGAATCTACACTGATCGTTCCACCATTGAGGTAGGCCTGCCACACATCTGGATTCAAGGTTGCACCACTGAAATCGTCGCGGAATACCTGCGTGTAGCTGGTCCGTACTGGTAACATTCGACTCGTTGTCGGGGTCTGAGTCTCTGTTAAGGGCACCGCGCCAAGTGAGAGCCAGGTCAGAAGGATGCCGAAGAGAAGCAACCGAAATGGAAACGCATAAGTCTTCATTGACTGCTCCTTACGACAAGCGAAGGGTGTAAAACTGTTTCAACTGTTACCAGCTAAAACGGCATTCGGACATCAGGCTTTGCCCATCTTCACCCCATTACCAAACAACAACCGCCCCTCAACTCCTCGTCTCAGGGCGGTTGTTGCTCTTTATCCGATTGATTGGCCCCTCGGATGCGCTAACTCGCTGGCGTGGCCGGCGTAGCGCTGGCGCCAGAGCCTTCCAGCTCGCTCCGTTTCTTGTCGGCGGCTTTCTTGCCGGCGTCAATCGCGGCCTCCAGGCGTTCCTTCTGCTCTTCGAGGATGATTTTGCCGCGCTGCTGCAGTTCTTCAGCCCGACTGCGGGCTTCCGAAGCCAGTTCTTCGGCGCGCGCGCGGGCCTCGGCGGCCATCTTCTCCGCCCGCGTGCGGGCCTGGGTGGCTGTCTCCTCGGCGCGCTTGCGCGCGTCCTCGGCGGTCTCGTAAGCCTGATCGCGCAGTTCAATCCCGCGCTGGCGGATGTAGGCGCGGGTCTCCTCGCCTGACTGCGGCGCGAGGATGAGCGCGACCGCCGCGCCCACCAGGCCCCCGATCACAAACCCGGACAAAAAGGCGCCAATGTCGCTGTCGTTGTCTGCCATGGTCGTTCTCTCCTTTCAAAAACGGTGGCTGTACATGAGCCGTTAGTTTGAACGCTGATTACGCTGATACGTCGCTGATTTTTTTGATTTATCTGCGGCATCAGCGCACTTTCCGCGTCGTCAGCGTTCCCCCAATCAGACGGGTAATTACTTCTTCCGCCTCAATCCTAGCACAAGTATGACGGATTCCAAAAGTTTGTCCAGCCCGGCCACGTAACTGTTGAGTTTCATCACCGGCTCGACCAGGTTCTCGCTGACGAAGATCGTCGTCCCGCGCACTGTGTTCACCGTCTCCTGCGTGGCCTCCAGGATCGGCTTGATCTCGTTCTTGAGCAGGTTGGTCAGCACGGCCACCTGAAAAATCAGCACGATCAGCGCCACGCCGATGACCATGGATTCCAGCGCCATGAAGATGATGAACACGTCGCGCACGGCCGCCGCCTGCGCCGGGTTATTCACCAGCGCCACCGCCGCCCACACCGCCCCGGCGATCAGTAGAATGGCCAGGACGATGCCGCCGGCGAGGAGCGCTTTCTGCTGGCCTTCGGTCAGGCCCGCGCTTCCCTTTTCGGGTGACGGGGGTGTGATCGTTGCGGGGGGCGGCGGAGCGGTCGGCGCGGGAGGGAGCGTGGACATGTCTTGATTATATACTCAAATACGCTTACAGCCTATTTCTCGCCCTCGGCTGCCGTCTCCGAGGTCGCCAGCCAGTGTGCGGCGATCAGCGCCACCCCGCTGCCCAGCGTCGCGCTGGCGAAGTTCAACGCGCCCATCATCATCATGCGCATGCCCAGCGCGTCTCCCACGACCTGGCCGAGGGCGAAGCCTGTCCAACCGGCCAGCAGGTAAAGCATCAGGCGGTGCGCGCCGCCCCCGCGCCACAAGTGAAAACCGGCGCCATACAACGTCGCCAGTGTGAAGGACAATAACAGGGTGGGTAGAGTCATAGAATGTTCAGCATCCAAAGAAAATCAGCGCGATCAGCGTTTTTGCAGCGGAATCAGCGTTCCCCGCCGTTCGGCCTGAGCAGTTACGGCCTCGCGATGATGCCGCCGCCCAGGCAGACTTCGCCGTCGTAAAAGACCGCGCCCTGGCCCGGCGTGATGTCCCGCAGGCGATTGTCGAAAACGACCTCGGCGCG
>DAOTXG010000138.1:0-2228 GCA_034435515.1 Anaerolineales bacterium | reverse complement strand
TGGACGATGAGCGAATCGAAAATGAGCACCCTTACCCGGGAAAAACCACCCCGTACTTTTACTACCGCTATCAACAAGGTCAACCGGTCATAGCGATCAAAGACGCCGAGCGGCCACTGGCGCGCGAAAGCGTGGAACCGGATGTATCTATTCTGGCTCAGCGCCGTGACCCTGAGACCTATCCGGTCATCACCGAATTGGCCACTGCCTATGACCGTATCCGCCTGTATCGCGAATGGGCGTTTGGCCGCAACACCATCTTCCGCGAACCGCAGAAAGCCGACCTGCGCACCGACCGGCTGGAAGAAGATTTCTCCAATCTAGGGCTGTTTCTCAACCGCTTGCGCCGCCACCCCAAAGCCAAAGGCGCCCTGCTCAACGCGCTGCGCGACCTCTACGAGGGCCTGACTGACTTTGACGTCAGCGTGGAAGGTGGCACCGTGCAGGTCTTTTTCACCGAAGGTGACTACACCATTCCCGCCACGCGCCTTTCGGATGGCACTCTGCGCTACCTGTGCCTGCTGGCCATTTTGTGCGACCCCGAACCGCCGCCCCTTATCGGTGTTGAAGAGCCAGAGTTGGGCTTGCACCCCGACATTCTGCCCAAACTGGCCGACTTGCTGGTGAAAACTTCCGAGCACACACAACTTATCGTCACCACCCATTCCGATGTGCTGGTGGACGCTCTCACCGAGCATCCCGAAACCGTCGTCGTTTGTGAAAAACACGCTGGGCAGGCGATGATGAAACGGCTCGCGAGCGAACACCTGACGCACTGGCTGGAAGACTATCGGCTGGGCGAATTGTGGACACGCGGCGAATTGGGAGGGACGCGCTGGTGAGCGTCTATCTTTACGTGGAAGGTAGCGGGGATAGTCGCGAAGAACACATCCGATGCCGCGAGGGCTTCCGCAAATTGCTGGAACGCGCCGGTTTCGCTGGCCGTATGCCGCGCATTGTGGCTGGCGGTGGACGAAACGCCACGTTCGACAAATTTCAAACGGCCCTGCAAGACTCTGACAAGACCGCCGTTTTGTTGGTGGACAGCGAAGAGCCGGTGACGCAGACACCGTGGGCGCACTTGCGGGCGCAAGCTGGATGGGAACGCCCGGCCGCTGCCGTTGACGATCAGGCGCAGTTCATGGTCACTTGTATGGAAACGTGGGTGATGGCTGACCGCGCCGCGCTGCGTGAGTTTTTTGGAACCCACCTGAATGAGAAGGCATTGCTTCCACTGAATGACTTGGAACAACGCCTTCGCCACCAAGTACAAGAAGCGTTGGCGCAAGCCACACGCCTGTGTGGACGTGACCGGCAATATCGAAAGGGCAAACGCTCATTCCGGGTTTTAGCCAGCCTGAATCCAGCGACCCTGCGCCAATATTTGCCTTATTTTCGGCGACTGATGGAGACCCTCAACATCTATCTCGCCTGAACCATGCCCGCCGACACCGCCGGTGGTGGCTTGCAAAGTTCCCCAGACCCTAAGGGTCTCTGAGACCCTTAGGGTCTGAGCAGAACTCATTCTCAGACGAGTCTTACCTCTGGATCAGCGGCAAGAAGAGTGTGAACTGACTGGCCTGGCAAGAAGATGTACGCCAGGGCGTGAAGTCCACTCCATCACTCACTGCGTTTCCAGCGCCAGTAGGATTCGTGATTGGGTGATATGGACCACTTGCGCTGCCCCACCAGTGGTTTTCGGCAGCGACCGTCACGCTGGTCGTTGCATTGTAGAGCCCATAACTGTTATGGCTGTAAATATCATTACATCCCAACGCGAGCGTGGAACTATTGGTATAGATTCCGTAGTTTCCATACCGAATGACAGCGTAGTCAATCCGTGAATTACTGCTGCCTTGAAACTCGATACCGCCCCAATCGTTCTTCGCGGGCAGGCTCGCTGTGCCATCGCTGTTGGTGTCGCCGCCGATGTCGTCCCGAATGGACGTGAAGTAAATCTGATTGCTACTCGTCCCCACCGTCACCAACCTGCCGTAGACAATCAGCCGCACGCCTGCAGGAAACTTGAGGATCGCTCCCGGCGCGACGGTCGCCGTCACATTCGCGTTGATGGTCAGGTTGCCTGCGATGTAGTACGCCGCCGCTGGATAGTAGGGGAAGGTGAAGGGGTTCGTGGACAGCGCGCCGCCGGGGATTTCGATGCCATTGGCCCAGTTGTCGGTCAACACTACGTTGTCCCCCACGACCGGGATGGCATACCCGATCGC